>CBIHKW010000023.1:0-39048 GCA_966203835.1 uncultured Thermomonas sp. | reverse complement strand
GCCACGTGCTGATCGAGGATCTGCCGGGGCTGGGCAAGACCACCCTGGCGCATGCGCTGGCGGCCAGCCTCGGCCTGGGCTTCCAGCGCGTGCAGTTCACCTCCGATCTGCTGCCGTCGGACATCGTCGGCGTGTCGGTGTTCGACGCCCAGGCGCGGAGTTTCCAGTTCCATCCCGGCCCGGTGTTCGCGCAGGTGCTGCTGGCGGACGAGATCAACCGCGCGCCGCCGCGCACGCAGAGCGCCCTGCTCGAAGCGATGGCGGAACATCAGGTCACGGTCGATGGCATCACCCATCCGCTGCCCGATCCGTTCTTCGTGATCGCGACCCAGAATCCGGTGGATCTGTCCGGCACCTATCCGCTGCCGGATTCGCAGCTGGACCGCTTCCTGCTGCGGCTGCATCTGGGCTATCCGCCGGAGGATGCGGAAAGAGCGCTGCTCGCCGGCAGCGACCGCCGCGACCTGATCGCGCGCAGCGAAGCCGTGCTCAGCGGCGACGATGTGCGCGCACTGCGCCGCGCGGTGAACGAAGTCCACGCCAGCGAAGCCTTGATCGCCTACGTGCAGAAACTGATGGCGCGCAGCCGCCATCACCCGGGCGTGCGCGTCGGCCTGTCGCCGCGCGCGGGGCTGGCGCTGCTGCGCGCGGCACGCGCGCACGCGCTGATGCTCGGTCGCACGCACGCGCTGCCGGACGACGTGCAGACACTTTTCATCGCGGTCGCGGCGCATCGACTGGTGGCCGATGCCGATGGCGGCGACGGCACCGCGCTGGCGAAATCGATTCTGCATGCGGTGGCGGTGGATTGAGCGTTGTTGTCATCCCGACATCGGCGAAGCCGATGGAGGGACCTGCTGTTGATCGTCCGCCGGTGGAAGCAGGTCCCTCGCCTGCGGCTCGGGATGACAGGAAGAATGATTGAGATGAGCGAGTCGAGATGAGTGAGCCGCGATGAATAAATCGGGCACCCGGTTGCGCCAATGGATCGAACGCCGCGCGTCGAAGTGGATCAAACCGCGCGCGCCGGAAGCGCTGCCGGTGACGTTCGACCGCCGCCGCATCTACGTGCTGCCCACCGGCTTCGGTCTGTTTTTCGCGGCGCTGCTGGCGGCGATGCTGCTGGGCGCGCTCAACTACAACAACAATCCGGCGCTGCTGCTCGCGCTGCTGTTGGGCGGCGCCGCGCATACCGGTCTGTTCGCCGCGCATCTGCAACTGTCGGCGCTCAGCATCACCGCGATCGGCGCCGAACCGGTCAGTGCAGGCAAACCGCTGCAACTGCGCCTGCATGCGCGCGCCGAGCCCGGCCGCGAGCGCCGCGGCTTGCGCATCGCCTGGGGCGAACACACGGCCTTCCTGTCGCTGCACCAGGGCGCCGGCGAAGCGGTGATCGAACTGCCCACCGAACGCCGCGGCTGGCTGGAACCCGAACGCCTGCGGATCTCGACTACGCGCCCGCTGGGTCTGGTGGTGGCCTGGAGCTACGTCTGGCCGGAACGGCCGCTATTGGTCTATCCGGCGCCCGAAGCCCACGGCCCGCCGCTGCCCGAGGGCGGCGGCGACCGCGCCATCGCGCGCCTGCATCCTGCCGGCGACGATGTCCATCACCTGCGCAGCTACCGTCGCGGCGATTCGCGCCGCGCCATCGCCTGGAAACCCTCGGCGCGGCGCAACGAACTGCTGGTGCGCGAATACGAACAACCGCTGGGCGCCGATATCGATCTGGACTGGCGTCCGCTCGCCACCCTGCCCTACGAACACCGCATCCGCCGGCTCGCGCGCTGGGTGGACGAAGCCGAACGCGACGGCCGCCGCTATCGCCTGCTGCTGCCCGGGCAACCGCCGCTGGGTCCGGCGGAGGGCGCGCTGCATCGTCATGCCTGCCTCAAGGCGCTGGCGTTGATGCCGGCGGGTTCTCCTCTCCCCTTGCATGACGGGAAGGGCTAGCCGATGTCGCAGGTTGCCGAATCGGGCCTCCCCGCCTCCTCCCTTCAGCGAAAGGGAGGAAGACAAACCGATGCGCCAACGCTCGAGCCCATCGCCCGGCGCTGGACGCTGGTGGCCGCGGCCGCCTGTCTGCTGCCATTGCTGCTGCAGGTGCCGCCGACCCTCGCGCTGGGCATCGGCGCGGTCGCGGTCGCGGTGCCATTGCTGGTGCGCGAGGGCCGCGCGCCCACCTGGCTGCGACTGATCCTCATCGTCGCCCTGCTCGGCGCGGTGATGACCCTGTACGACTACCGCTTCGGCCGCGACACCGGCTGCGCATTGCTGGCGACGATGCTGGCGCTGAAGCCGGTGGAAATGCGTTCGCTGCGCGATGCCCGCAGCCTGCTGGGTTTCGCGCTGTTCGCGCCGTTCGCGACCTTTCTGCTCGACCAGGGACCGCGGTCGCTCACGTTGGGGCTGATCGCCGCGATCGCGGTGCTGGCGACGCTGATGAAGCTGTCGGAAGTGGAAGTCGGCGAAACCGCGCCCCCGGGCCGGCCGTGGCGACGGTTCGGCGCGGTGCTGCGGATGATCGCCATCGGCCTGCCGCTGGCGATGGTGGTGTTCTGGCTGTTCCCGCGCTTCAGCGCGCCACTGTGGGGCGTACCCGAGCGTGCGCTGGCCCGTCCCGGTCTTTCCGACCGGATGACGCCGGGCGACTGGATCGATCTGGTCGCCGACGACAGCCCCGCGCTGCGCGCCAAGTTCATCGGCGAAGCGCCGCCGCCGGCGCAGATGTACTGGCGCGGCCCGGTGCTGTGGGACTTCGACGGCCGCAGTTGGACCGCGGTGGAATGGTCGCGCGCGATGGGCAGCGCCCAAGCCACGCCAGGACCGAAACGTTACGAGTACGAACTCGAGATCGAACCGACCGAGCGCAACCAGCTGGTGGCGCTGGAAATGCCGCTGGCGGCCCCGCCCGGCAGCCAACTGGGCCGGGATTTCAGCCTGCGCAGCGATATTCCGCTGAACGGCATCACCCGCTGGCGGATGCGTTCGTCGCCGCAGACGCGGCTGGAAATCGACCTGCACCCGGCCCTGCGCAGACTCGCCCTGCGCCTGCCCGCCGGCTACAACCCGCGCACGCGGGCGCTGGCCGACACCTGGCGGCGCGAAGCCGGGCCTTCGAGCGCGGCCAGCGACAACGCCATCGTCAAACGCGCGATCGCCTGGATCCGCGCCGAATTCGCCTACACCCTCGACACCCCGCTGCTCGGCCGCCACACCGTCGACGAATTCCTGTTCGACGAAAAAGCCGGATTCTGCGAACACTACAGCGGCGCGTTCGTGGTGCTGATGCGCTCAGCCGGCATTCCCGCGCGGGTGGTCACCGGCTATACCGGCGGCTACCGCAACCCGGTCGGCGATTACTGGCTGGTGCGCCGCTCGGATGCCCATGCCTGGGCCGAGGTCTGGCTGCAGGGCCGCGGCTGGGTGCGCGTGGACCCGACCGCGGCGGTCGCGCCGGAACGCATCTACGACACCATCGACGACCGCAGACCCGGCGCGCTGGGCGACTTCGCCGGCCTCGGCCCGATGTTCGATATCGGCGACTGGATGCGCCGCAGCTGGAACGACTTCGTGCTGGGCTACAACACCACCCGCCAGCGCCAGCTGCTGCAGTCCTTCGGCATCCCCGATCTGGATTCCGCCAGGCTCATCCAACTGTTCGTGATCGCGACCGTACTGGCGCTGGCGGGCATGCTCTGGCTCACCACCCGGCAAGAGCGCGAGAAGGATCCGGTGCTGCGCGCCTGGCACCGGCTGGAACGACGCTACCGACGGCTGGGGCTGGGCCGCGAGCCGCACGAACCGGTCACGGTCTGGGCCGGACGTGTGATCGAAACCCGCCCGGAGGCGCAGACCTTGATCGGGCTCAGCGCACGTTTCGTCGATTGGCGGTACGCTCGCGACCATGGCGGCATCGCAAACGCGGATGGACTGATCCGCGAGCTGCGCAGGCACCGACCTTGAACATTCCGGAGACTTCCATGCACGCACGCATCCTCGTTGTAACCGTACTGACCGCCGCCCTCGCCGGCTGTGCGACCTCGGCCAAACCCCTGCGCGGCGAATTCGCCGCGATCACCCCGCATCTGGCGGTCCAGCAGGAAAGCACCGGCAGCGTGGTGCGCTGGGGCGGCCGGATCGTCCGCACCGAACCGCTGGCCGACCGCACCTGTTTCGAAATACTGTCCACCGAACTCGACAGTCAGGGCCGTCCGTACTGGGCCGCCGACAACACCCGCGGCCGCTTCATCGCCTGCCGCACCGGGTTCTACGACCCGGCGCTGTTCACCGATACCCGCGAAGTCACCTTCACCGGCCGCATCGACGGTTACGAGAATCGCAAGATCGGCGAATACGACTATCGCTTCCCGCGGGTGGCCGCCGATGTGGTCTATCTGTGGCCGGTGCGCGAACACGTGGACGTGGTGTCGCGACCGAACCCGTGGCCGTGGTGGGGCTGGTGGTGAGCATCGCGCCGAACGCGACCGCTCACGTAACCGGAATCAGGTAAGCGGAACAACGAAACGGCGACCGGAAACGGTCGCCTTTCTTTTGCGTATAAGCAATGCAGTCGATTCGGCGGGAGCGAGGCCGACATGCGCCAGGCCCGCGAATCGAAAAATGCACATGAAGTGCGTTTTTGACAACCTGCAGCGACCCGTTATTTGACCGGGCCAGCCGGCGGCGCAGGCTGCTGATCGCGATAGCGGAACGTCAGCCAGAGGCCGACCGCGATGGCGTACGACAGATTCGGGATGAAGGCCTTGTCCAGCGTGGTGACCTTCGACGCCAGCGCGATGTAATTGGTGTACGCGGCCTGCGACAGCGTGAAAGCGCCCACCATCAGCAACATGCGGATCGGAACCGGCATGCCGAGCCGCAGGGCGAAGATCGTGCCCTCGGAAATCAGCACACCCACCAGAAACGGGAACACCGCGCCGATCACCAGAATCGCCAGCGAACTGTCGCTGGAATGGGTGGCCAGCATCAGGTCGGCGAAGGTCACGCCCAGCGCTCGGGTGATCAGGAACGCCAGGAAGCCGGTCGAGAACGACATGATCCGGACGTACTGCTCGGCGCCTTGCGATTTCAGGATCACGTTGATCGCGATCCACAGCTGACTGGCGATCGTCAGCAGGATCAGTATTTGTTCCAGTACGGTAAAAACATCCCACTTCATGCGCGACTCGTCATCCTGTCGTCCCCGTCCGCGGGTACCGACCGGGACCATAACACAGCGCCCAGCGCCGGTTCGGCGCACGCCGCCTGCCGGCAGGGTCCGCGCTGCGGAAACGCGACGACGCGCTTCATTTCACCACGCGCAGATACGAGGGTCGTTTCTTCGGCGGTGGCGGCATCGGCGGCTGCGGGCGCCGCCAATGGCGGATCAGCAGCCATCCGAACAGCATGCCGCCCAGATGCGCGAAATGGGCCACGCCGGTGTTCAAACCGCTGAACGCCAGCAGCAACTGCGCGACCGCGAAGATCATCACCAGCGTTCGCGCCTTCAACAACACCGGCAGGAACATCAGGCCGATGCGACGGTCCGGAAACAGCATCGCGTAACCGATCAGCAGACCGAAGACGCCGCCGGATGCGCCCAGCGTCGAATACAGCCCGCCGCCCTGACTCACCACCAGCGTCGCCACCGCGACCTGGCACAGCCCGGCGCCCAGGGTGCAGACGGTGTAGAAGATCAGATAGCGGCGGCTGCCCCAGAACGATTCCAGCTCGGCGCCGAACATCAGCAGGCAGATCATGTTCATCGCGATATGCAGCAGATCGCCGTGCATGAACGCATGCGTGAGCAATTGCCAGGGCATGAACGAGGACGAGGGCGAGAACAGATTGCCGCCCAGCGCCAACGGCCACAGCCGCAGCGGCGCGAGATAGGCGTCCGGCAGCACCTGCTGCAACAAGAAGATCAGCACGTTGGCGAGCAACAGCGCCTTGGTGACCGGGGGCAACCTGGAGAACATCCGTGATCCTTGGGGGGGAAGAACCGGATTTGGGAGAAGAAGCCGGAATCATCGAGCGCCGCAATCGCAAACATCGGGCGTTCGATGCGGCGACTATGATACCGGGATGTCCGCGCTTCCCGCCCTCTCCGCCGACGATTTTTCCCGAAATCCGTCGGCGCTCGCCGATGCGCTGCACGATGGCGGCGCCTGCTGGATCGCCGGCTGGCCCGATGTCGAGCTGCACGATGCGTTGCGCGACGATCTGCGCCGGTTGCACGCGATGGGCGACCTGTCCCCGGCCGCAGTGGGTCGCAGCGATGGCCGTGCATTGCGCAACGACATCCGCGCCGATGCCACCCGTTGGCTGGACGACCCGCGGTGCGGCGCGCCGGCTAGCGAATTCCTCGCGCGTCTGGACCCCATCCGCGCGATGCTCAACCGCAGCCTGTTTCTCGGGCTGGCCGAATGCGAGGCGCATTACGCCGCCTACCCGCCCGGTAGCGGTTACGCCCGCCATCGCGACCGCTTCCGCGACAGCGATGCGCGCGTGGTGTCATGGGTGACCTACCTCAACACCGATTGGAGCGCGGACGACGGCGGCGCGCTGCGGCTGTACCCGGGTGAGTCGAGCGTCGATCTGCTTCCCGTCGGCGGCAGCATCTGTTTTCTCAGCGAGATGGAACACGAAGTGTTGCCGGCGATGCGCGAACGGCTGAGCATCGCGGCGTGGTTCCGCAGGGCGCCTGCCGGATCTGTTTGACGCTTGCAACGCGACCGGTTCCGAACGCCCTAACCCCAGACTTCCTCGTCCACCGATTTCGCGCGCTTCGCCGGACGCACGCGGCCGTGATCGTCGATGCGTACGCCTTCGCGACGCAACCGCTTGAGCTGTTCCTGATGATGCGGCGTGCCCGGCGGAAACGCGCTGCGGCCATCGGCGCGCAACACGCGATGCCAGGGCAGCTTCGGATCGTCGTTCTGCGACAGCAGCCGCGCGACCATTCGCGCGCGTCCGGGCAAACCGGCGCGCTGGGCGACGACGCCGTAGGCCGCGGTTTCGCCGCGCGGAATCGCACGGATCGCGGCGAGGATACGGTCGGCGGCAGACAGTGCGTCCATTGGGGGGTAGCATAATGCAACGCTATCCCCCGGATTCCCCATGCAAAACTTCGAACAGATCCGCAGCCACCTCGCTTCCGGCGACTTCCGGATCACGATGCAGGAGCCGTACATGCTCTGCGTCGAACTCTCGCGGGAACAGGGCCGCCGCCATCCGGCGATTTTCCGCTCCGAACTGGCAGACGACGACGGCCGCACGTATCTGCGCTTCAGCACCGTGATCGCGCCGACCACCGGCATCGACTGCCGTCGCGCACTGGCCTTCAACTGGGAAAGCCGCGTCGGCTATCTCGCCATCGGCGAACTCGACCACGTACCGTACCTGCAGCTGTGCGAGAACCGCCCTTACGAAAGCCTCGGCCCGAGCGAAGTCGATCGTCTGATCCTGGAAATCGGCGGCATGGGCGACCAGATGGAACGCGCGCTGTCCGCGGGCGGCGATCTGCTTTAAGCAACCCATTCACCTGTAGAGCGGACTTTAGTCCGCTGGCCTTCCCAGAAAACCAGAGAGCAGCGGCCTGAAGGCCGCTCTACAGACGGAAAAAAGCAGAAGCCCCGATTTTCGTCGGGGCTTCTGCTTTTCGGATCATTGCATCCGGATCAGCCGTCAAGCCCAGCCGATGGCTTCAAGCAGACGCAGCATGCCGTAGGCGATGCCGCCGGCCGCGGGGATGGTCAGCACCCACGCCCACAGGATGCGTTCGATCACGGTGATCTTCAGCGCGCGCGGGTTCTTGCCGAAGCCCACACCCATGATCGCGGTCGAAATGCTGTGCGTGGTCGACACCGGCATGCCGAAGTGCGCCGCCGTGACCAGGATCGTCGCCGACGCGGTTTCCGCGGCGAAACCGTCGATGGGCTGCAGCTTCACCATCTTGTGGCCGAGCGTCTTGATGATCTTCCAGCCGCCGGCCGCGGTACCGGCCGCCATCACCAGCGCGCAGGTGAACACGATCCATGTGTCGATGTCTTTTTCGCCGCCGTCCGGATGCAGGAACATGGCCCATGCCGGCAATGCATCGAGCGTGCCCGCCGCCTGCGCGCCGAAGATGGTGAGCGCGATGATGCCCATGGTCTTCTGCGCGTCGTTGCTGCCGTGGGCGAAGCCCATGTAAGCCGCGGAGACCAGCTGCGCCTTGCCGAAGATCGCGTTCACCCAGCGCGGACGCACCATCCGCGCCAGCACGCCGCCGAGTTTCGTGAACGCCCAGATCAGCGCGTAGATGGCCGCCAGGATCAGTACGCCGAGCATGAAGCCCGCGATCGGCGAGCTGACCATCGGCAGCACCACTTTCCACAGCAGACCCTTGTTGCTGGCCCAGCCCTCGTCGCCCAGTTTCGACCAGATCAGCGCGGACCAGTCGTTGTGGGCGGCGGCGAGCGCGGCGCCGCACAGGCCGCCGATCAGCGCATGCGAGGACGACGATGGCAGGCCTTTCCACCAGGTGATGAGGTTCCAGGTGATGCCGCCGGCCAGCGCGCACAGGATCACCTGCGACGTGACCATGACCACATCGGTGTCGATCAGACCCGAGGCGATGGTCTTGGCGACCGCGGTGCCGTAGAAGGCGCCGATGAGGTTCATCACCGCGGCCAGCATCACCGCCTTGCCGGGCGACAGCACTTTGGTGGCGACGACCGTGGCGATGGAGTTGGCGGTGTCGTGGAAGCCGTTGATGAACTCGAAGACGAGCGCGGCCAGGATGACGAGCAGGACGAGAGTAAGCACGGAGGCCGTCTCAGCTGTTCTTGAGCACGATCTGGTAGGCGACCACGCCGGCTTCGCGGCAGCGGTCGATCGCCTTTTCCAGGATCTCGAAGAATTCCTTGAGCAGGAACATCTGCAGGCTGTCGAGCTTGCCGGAATAGATGTCGCGGTAGAGCTCCAGCATCAGCCGGTCGGCTTCGTTCTCGATCGCGCGCAGCTTCTCGTTGAGCGCGGTCATGCGGTCGATGTTGAGATGGCGCAGTTCGCCGACCATCTCCACGACAACAGTGGCGGCCTGTTCCAGCATCGCCGCGCGCGGCGCGAAATCGATGTCTTCCAGGTGACGGACCGCCAGCGAATAGCGGTCGGCGAATTTTTCGACTTGTTTGGGAATGCGGTAGAGGGCGGAACCCAGCGCCTCGATGTCTTCGCGCTCGATCGGGGTGATGAAGCTGTCGACCAGCGCCTTGCCGATCTTCTCGGAGGCGGTGCGCTCGCGCTGGCGCGCCAGCTTGAAGGGGTCCAGCGCCGGCTGGCGCTCGGTGGCTTTCATCATCGTGTGCAGCGCGCTGGCGCTGGCGAGGGCGGCCGCGGCGGCCTCGTCGAGCAGATCGTAGAACTGCTGGCCGGAGCCGAAGATCGTTTGCAGGGAAAACATGGGCGGATGCCTCGATGACAATGATGTGAACAGCGTAAGTACGAATTATGACGTAAAGATGACATTCGCCTTCCGGGTGTCACCGCGCGGACATTCCAGTGTCACGAACCTGGCCTCCGCGGGTTTTTCGCCTCGTCCGGCCATAACTGAACGACGCGGGCGCCGCCGGCCCGGGACGGTCATGGTCGCCTGCTATCATCCGTTCACCCCCCGATGCCCACCCCTGTGACCTTCCCCCCGATGCCCCGCACGACGCCGGAGCCCCCCGAACGCCGTCGAAACCGCCCCGCAGCCCGCGCGGCGAGCCCCGGTCCGGGAGCCCTTTGCCGTGCTTGAGCTGTCGGTGGTCATCGCCCTGATCCTGCTCAACGGTTTCTTCGCGCTGTCGGAAATGGCGCTGATGACCTCGCGCAAGACGCGCCTGAAGCAGATGGGCGAGCATCCCACGCACCCCAGTCGCGGCGCGCGCAAGGCGCTGGCGCTGGCCGAGCACCCGGACAATCTGCTGTCGACCGTGCAGGTCGGCATCACTTCGATCGGCGTGCTGACCGGCGTGTTCGGCGGCGAGGCCATCGGTCTGGCGGTCGCGAGCTGGTTCGGTGAACTGGTCCCCGCCCTGCAGGAATATGCGCGTTCGGTCGGCATCGGTACCGCGGTCACGCTGATTACCGCAGGTTCGGTGATCTTCGGCGAACTGGTGCCGAAACGACTGGCATTGACCAACCCCGAAATCATCGCCAGCAAGGTCGCGATTCCGCTGGATCTGCTCGCGCGCTTCGCCAATCCGCTGGTGCGCACGCTCGGCGCGATCAACCGCGGCGTGCTGCGCCTGCTGGGCATCCGCGACGACGCCCGCAATGCGATCACCGAAGAAGAGATCCAGATGCTGGTGAGCGAAGGCCACGAGCAGGGCATCATCGACGACGACGAACGCAACATGATGCAGCGGGTGATGCGCCTGGGCGACCGCACCGCCGAAAGCATCATGACCCCGCGCACGCGGATCGTCTGGCTGGACGCCACCGCCACGTTCCAGGACAACCTCGCCGAAATGCGCGAGACCCCCTACTCGCGCTACCCGGTGTATCGCGGCAGCGACACCGAAGTGCTGGGCCTGCTGGAAGTGAAATCGCTGCTCGACCGGCTGCAGGAAACCGAGCCGGACCTGTTCGCGACCCTGCGCCCGGCGCTGTTCGTTTCCGAATCCACGCATGCGCTGAAACTGCTGGAAATCTTCCGCGAAGAGCAGCAGTCGCTGGCGCTGGTGGTGGACGAGTACGGCGAAATCAGCGGCATGGTCACCGTCAACGACCTGATGGGCGCGGTGCTGGGCCGGCTGCAGTCCGGCGAGACCCCGGATTCGGAAGCGCTGGTGATCGAACGTGCGGACGGCTCGCTGCTGGTCGACGGCTCGCTGCCGGTGGACGAACTGCGCGAGCTGATCGGCCAGCGTCTGCCGCACCTCGACGATCACGACTATCACACCGCCGCCGGCATGGCGATCGCGCACTTCGGGCGGATTCCGAACACCGGCGAGTTCTTCGACTGGTCGGGCTGGCGCATCGAGGTCGTCGATCTCGACGGCCCGCGCATCGACAAACTCCTGCTCACACGGATCGAGAGCACGGCTGTGGACAATGACGACTGAGTCGCAGCCCCCCGACGAAGACGAGGCCGTGCCCTACGGCATGCGCGCGGTGCTCGACACGCTGTGCGACGGCGACCCGGGCGATCATCTGGCCCTGCGCGATCTCATCGGCGGGCTCGGCCGCAGCACCTTCGGCGTGCTGCTGTTCATCGCCACCATTCCCGCCTTCATTCCGATCCCGGGCGTGGCCGGCGCCCTCAGCGGCCCGCTGGTCGTGCTGGTCGGACTGCATCTGCTGATCCTGCTGCGCAAACCCTGGCTGCCGGATTTCGTCGCCCGCCGCGGGCCGCAGCGCAGCACCCTGATCCGTTTCGATCGCGTCGGCGACCGCTGGCTGCGCTGGCTGGAAAAACTGGTGCGGCCGCGGATGACCGCGATGATCGACCACCCGGTGGCGACGGTCTTCACCGGGCTGCAACTGGTGCTGCTGGGCATCCTGCTGGCGTTGCCGATCCCGTTCACCAACTTCATGTTCGCCGGACTGCTGCTGGTCTATGCCTTGGCGCTGCTGGAACGCGACGGCGCGCTGATGCTGCTCGCCTGGGTGGCGGGCGTGGTCGCGATCTATGTCTTCGGTGCGGTGTCGGGCAATCTGGCCGCGATGCTGTGGGCCTGGGTCGCGAGCCTGGGTTGACCGTCCTCTTATTATGTAGGAGGGGCTTCAGCCCCGATGACGGTCGCGACTGAATTCGTATGCGAGGGGCTCGGGCCTAAAGGCCCTCCTACGAAGAGCCGCCGCACGCAATCTGACGATCAACCCACCAGCGTGGTGAAATCGCGCATGTTCATCGGGTGACCCAGCCAGTAACCCTGGGCCAGATCGCAGCCGCGCGCGCGCAGCAGATCGCACTGCCCTTCCTTCTCCACGCCCTCGGCCACCACGGTCATGCCCAGCGAATGCGCCATCGCGATGATCGCCGTGGTCAGCGCCAGATCGTCCGGGTCGCGCATCACGTCGGCGATGAAACTGCGATCGATCTTCACGCCGTCCACCGGCACCCGGCGCAGATGGCTGAGCCCGGAGAACCCGGTGCCGAAATCGTCGAGCCAGACCTTGATGCCGACATCGCGCAGGCTGGCCAGAATCTGCCGCGCCTGCTCCTCATCGGCCAGCACCGCGGTTTCGGTCAGTTCGACATGCATCAACCGCGGCGGCAAGCCACTGTCGGCCAGCGCCGACATCACGTGCTCGCGGAAATCGCCGCTGCGCAGCTGTCGCGCGGACACGTTGACCGACACGAACAGTTCATCGGCGCCTTCGCGACGCCAGCGCATGGCGTCCTTGCAGGCGGCGCGGATCACTGCCGGACCGATGGTCTCGATCAGGCCGCTCTGTTCGGCGACGTCGATGAACACCGAAGGCGCGACCTGGCCATGCACCGGATGCTGCCAGCGCAGCAGCGCTTCGGCGCCGAGCAGCGTTTTGTCGGAAACGCGATAGATCGGCTGATAGACCAGACTCAATTCGCCGCGCTCCCAGGCGCCGCGCAGATCCTGTTCGATGCGCACCCGACGGGTCACCGCCTGATCCATCGCACGGCTGTAGAAACGGTAGCCGTTCTTGCCGGCAACCTTCGCCTGATACATCGCGATGTCGCCGTTCTTCATCAACATCGTCGCGCCCGAGGCGTCTTCCGGAAACAGCGTGACGCCGATCGAGGTGCCGAGGAACACCTGACGGTCCTGGACCACGATCGGCCGGCTCAGTTCGGCGACCAGGGTTTCGGCGAGGTGCGCCGCGCTGGCGCGCACGTCGGTCTGTTCGTTTTCGCCGTACAGCAGGATGACGAATTCGTCGCCGCCGAAACGCGCGAGCTCGCTGGCGCCGCCGCCGATCCGCTCCACCGCTTCGCGGATGCGGTTGGCGAACTGGATCAGCACTTCGTCGCCGACATCGTGGCCGAGGGTGTCGTTGACGCGCTTGAAATCGTCGATATCCGCGAACAGCAGCGCGAGCTGGCGGCCGACGCCGCGCAATTGCATCAGGCGGTGGTCGAGAGTCTCGCGGAACGCCAGGCGATTGGCCAGACCGGTCAGCGAATCGGTGTAAGCCATGCGCCGCATGTCGCGATCGTGGCGCGCGATGCTGTCGGCCATCCGCGCGAACGCGCGCACCAGCGTGCCGACTTCGTCCTTGCGGCCGTTGATCGGCAGCACAGTGTTGAAATTGCCCGCCTCGATCTCGCGCGCGGCATCGGAGAGCTGGCGGATCGGGCGCACCAGCGCGCGCTGCAGCAGCAGGCCCACCAGCACCGCCAGCGACACCAGCATCAACAGCAACAGCCCGATCCAGGCCAGATGGCGTCTGCCGAGTTCGCGCAGGCGTTCGGTGATTTCCCGGTTGACGTGCGCTTCCTCTGCGCGGATCTTGCCGAGCGAATAGCCGATGCGAACGCCGCCGAGGCGCTGGTCGCCGAGCCGGATCGGCGCGGAGATATCCATCACCGCGTCGGTACGCAGTACCTGCATGCCGTCGGCGGCGACGATCTGCCGCGCCAGCGGATCGGTCATCTGTTGACCGAACGTGGGGATATCGCCGGAGCCGTCGTGGACAATGCTGCCCTTGGCGTCGTAGACCAGCACATAACTGACATCGGTCTGATTCAGGATGCTGCGGGTGGTCGCGCCGATGGCGTCGAGGTCGAAGTAATAGGCCGGATTGACCAGCAGATCCGCGACCTGCAAGACCTGGGCTTCGCCGCGCTGGCGCAGGCGGTCGTACACCAGCGTGCGAGTCGCGTCCTGGCTCAGCTGCAGCACTTCTTCCTGGGTCGCGGTCTGGCGCTGCCAGATCAGCACCACCGCCGCCAGCATCATCACCAAGGCGAAACCGATCACCGCCATGAATTTGGCGTGGAGGCCGTCGAAGAATTTCATTCCGGGCGCCTCATTCGACTTCGGACCTCACCTGCACCACGCCGCTGCGCAGGCGATCGAGCACCTGCCGGGTTTCGCCGTCGATCGGCATGAAACGGGTGGTATGGAAGAAGTATTCCAGCGCATCGCGGGCGAGCGGATCGCCGGCGGCCTCGATCAGCACTTCGCGCAGTCGCGCCTGCACCTTCGGATCGAGATCGCCGCGGACCATTTCCAGCGCGCGCGGCACCGATTCGGTCATGTGGATCACTTCCAGATCCTTGCGATACGACGTCGGCAGTCGCGCGGCGTTGTTCCAGTCGATATCGCTCATCGTCCCGGCATCGACCAGACGCTTGTGGACCCAGGCGCCGATGTTCAGTTCGGAGCGCGCGAAGACGTAGCCGACCGTGCCGCCGGAGGGCTTGTCCATCGGCGACAGCAGCAAGCTGAGCGACATTTTCCTGCGCAGCAGTTCGATCGCGGGCACGAAATAGGCGCTGGTGGAGGCATTGTTCTGGAACGCGACGCTGCGCCCGCGCAAGTCCTCCAGGGCATCCAGGCCGCTGTCGCGGCGGACGAAAAACACGGTGCGATACCGGCTCACGCCATCGCGATCGGTCAGCAGCAGCGGCTGGGCGATGCCGCGCTCCTGCAGCAACATGGCGGTGCCGGCGGTCTCGGTCACCCAGTCGACCTGGCCGCGGCGCAGGTAACTGGCCATCTGCTGGGCATCGCGGGCCATCAGCACCCGACCCTCGCGGATCCCGACATCGGCCATCCGCGGGACCACGTAATCCAGCAGCGGTTTGAGCTGTTCGTAATGGCTCCTGGGATCATCGCTGATGCGCCCCAGGACCAGAATGTGACGCTGATCGTCAGCCGATGCCGTAGCGGGCACCATGCCTACGAACATGAACAGGACTGCCAGCAACACCGCCGAAGGTTCGAACAGACGGCTCAAGATCAGTGCTCCGCAGAACGCTGGAAGGCAATGGCGTCGCGGCTCATGGCGACGATGGCCGCCGGTACGCGCGCAACGACGGAAGCCACATCAGGTCCGCTGCGACGGCGCGATCCGGCCGTCGGCGATGTCGGCCATGCGTTTGGCGTCGGCCAGCATTCCGCGTAAAAGCCGGACATCGCGGGCATCCAGGTCGGCGCGCAGGAACAGTCGGCGGAACTTGCCCATGGCCGCCGCCGGTGTCCGGCCTTTGTGAAAATCGATCGCATCCAGGGTGTCCGCCAATTGCAGAAAAAAACCTTCGAGTTCGGCGTGGGTCGCGGGCGGTTCGCTCCGGACCTCGTTCCCCCGCTCGGCCGCGACGAGCGCCGCCGGGACCACTACCGAATCCTGTGTCCCCGCTAGACGCAATTCATATGCCAAGACCTGGACCGCGGCGGCCAGGTTCAGCGAGCTGTAGTCGGGATTGGCCGGAATATGGATGGCCGCGTGGCACAGCTGCAGCTCTTCGTTCTCCAGCCCGGTGCGTTCCCGGCCGAACACCAGCGCCACCTCGCCGCCGGCCACGGCGGTCGCCAGGCTGCGCGCAGCGGCCAAGCGCGGGCTCAGCTCATCCAGCGCGATCCGGCGGCTGCGGGCGGTGCAGCCCAGCACCAGCCGGCAATCGGCCACCGCCTCGGCCAGGGTCTCGACGCGCACGGCGGCCTCCAGCACATCGTTCGCGCCGGCCGCCAGCGCGTAGGCGTCGGGGTCGGGGAAGCGCAGCGGCGCCACCAGCACCAGCCGCGAGAGCCCCATGGTCTTCATCGCCCGCGCCGCGGAACCGATATTGCCGGGGTGCTGGGTCCCGACGAGGACGATCCGGAGACGTTCGGCGGGAAAGGATTCGGAAGCGTAAGCCATGCCGCCAATGGTAAACTTTCGCGCCGGCCCCTGCGTCGGACTGTTCTTTTCCCCTGCCCTTTTCGCTTGCGCCCCCGATGGCGCCCGGAGTCGTTCGCGATGCTACAGCCCGCTGTCAATGTCATGGTCAAGGCGGCTCGCGCCGGCGGAAACATCCTGCTGCGGCATATGGCCCGGCTGGATGCGATCGATGTGGTCGAGAAGGACCGGATGGATTACGCCTCCGAAGTCGACAGGCTGGCCGAAGAAGCGATCGTGAAGGAGCTGCGTCGCGCGCAGCCGGAATACACGGTGCTGGGCGAGGAAGGCGGAAAGCAGAAGGGCAACCGCGGCCCCAGCCGCTTCACTTGGGTTATCGATCCGCTCGACGGCACCAGCAATTATCTGCGCGGCATCCCGCACTGGTGCGTTTCGATCGCGCTGTGCGAAGGTCCGGAGCCGCTGCACGCGGTGATCTTCGACCCGCTGCGCAACGAACTGTTCACCGCCAGCCGCGGCGGCGGCGCCCAGCTCAACGGCCACCGCATCCGCGTCGCCGATCGCAGGGAACTGCAGGGCGCGATGCTGGCCACCGGTTTCGCCCCGCGCGAACGCAAGCGCGCCGAGGCCCAGCTCGACTGCATCAAATCCCTGCTGGTCCACGCCGAAGACATCCGTCGCGGCGGCTCGGCCGCACTCGATCTGGCGTATGTGGCCGCGGCCCGTTACGACGGTTATTTCGAAGCCGGCCTGATGGCCTGGGACATCGCCGCAGGCGTGTTGCTGGTCCGCGAAGCCGGCGGCCGCGTCTGCGATTTCCGCGGCGCCGCGCTCGGCCCGATGCATATCGACGGCGCCACCCGTCAGGTCGCCGCCGCGAATGTGCGCCTGATCGACGGTCTGCAGCAGGCCATCGTCAACACCGGGTACGCCAAGACTTTCGATTGAAGCTGATTCGGTAATCCGATTCTTCTGTAGAGCGGCCTTCAGGCCGCTGCCCTTCCCCATAGAAACAGCAGCGGCCTGAAGGCCGCTCTACAGAACCCCAAAGAAAAAGGCCGCGCATTGCGCGGCCTTTTTCGTGGAACAACCACCAACCGCTGCGATCAGGGGCGACGCGCCAGCGCGGCCTCGTCGCGGGCCTTCGGCATCAGGTCCTGTTTGCTCACACCCAGCCACAGCAGCAGCGGGCAGGCCACGAAGATCGTGGACACGGTACCGATCACGATACCCAGGATCTGCGCTTCGGCCATGCCCTTCAGCGAACCGCCGCCGTACAGATACAGCGCGAACACGGTCAGGAACGCCACGAACGAGGTGATCACCGTACGCGACAGGGTCTGGTTGATCGACTTGTTGAGCACTTCGACCGGCGATGCGCGCATGCCGCGGAAATTCTCGCGCACGCGGTCGAAGACCACGATGGTGTCGTTGATGGAGTAACCCATCACCGACAGCACACCGGCCAAGACCGTGAGATCGAACTCGTGACCGCTCAGCGCGAACCAGCCGACCACCACGGCCACGTCGTGCAGGGTGGTGATGATCGCCGCCACCGCGAACTTCCATTCGAAGCGGAACGAGATGTACATCAGGAAGCCCAGCACCACGAACAGCAGCGCGTAGATGCCGTTTTCGGCCAGCTCGCGGCCAACCTGCGGGGTGATCTCGGCGCTGCGCAGCTTCTTGGCCGGGTTGCCGGGTTCGGACGCGATCACGCGCACGCTCTCGGCGATGCTCGCGGTCGCATCGTCGCCGGCCTTCTTGACGGACGACTCATCACGCAGGCGGACCAGCAATTCCTTGCCGGTGCCGAAGGCCTGGACCTGGGCGCTGTCGTAACCCTCTGCCTCCAGCCGCTTGCGCACGCCTTCGACATCGACGGCTTTTTCGTAGGCCAGCTCGATGCTGACGCCACCGGTGAAGTCGAGGGCGAAGTTGAAGCCCTTGGCGAACATCGCGCCGACACCGACGAACATGATGAGCAGGGCGACGACCAGCGAGATCATGCGCAGGCGCATGAAGTCGATGTTGCTGTCGTAAGGGAACACGTTGAAAGGTTTCATGATTCTGCTCCCTTAGATCGCAACGGACTGCAGCTTGCGACGGCGGCCGTAGATCAGCGTGGCGATGCCGCGCGACACGGATACGGCGGTGTAGGCCGAGGTCGCGATGCCGAGCATGGTGGTCACACCGAAGCCCTTCAGCGGCCCGGTACCGAACGCGAACATGGCCAGACCGGCGAGGAACGCGGTGATGTTGGCGTCGAGAATGGTGCCCGACGCGCGGTCGTAGCCTTCGGCGATGGCGGTCTGCGGCGGTAGCCCCGCTCGCAACTCCTCGCGTATGCGTTCGTTGATCAGCACGTTGGCGTCCACCGACATGCCGACCGTGAGCGCGATACCCGCGAGGCCGGGCAGACTCATCGTCGCGCCGAACACCGACATCAGCGCGAACACCATCAGCAGGTTCAGCAGCAGCGCCAGACAGGTGACGATGCCGAACATGCGGTAATAGAACAGGAAGAACACCAGCGCGAACACGAACGAGAAGCTCACCGCTTTCAGGCCGCGCTCGACGTTCTGCTTGCCGAGGCTCGGGCCAACGGTGCGCTCTTCGACGAAATCCATCGGTGCGGCCAATGCGCCGGCCTTGAGCAGGCGCGACAGGTCGTCGGCTTCCTTCCGCTCCAGGCCGCTGGTCTGGAACTGCTTGCCGAAGGGCTCGTTGATCTTGGCGATGGAGATGACTTCCTCCTTCACCTGGAAAGTCTTCACTTCCTTGCCGTCGACGATGCGCACCTGCGGAATGCGCTCGATGAACACCACCGCCATCGGCTTGTTCACGTTTTCGCTGGTGAACTGCAGCATGCGATTGCCGCCGGCCGTGTTCAACGACACCGTTACCGCGGGCTGGCCGTTCTGGTCGACCGAGGTGCGGGCGTCGACCATATCTTCGCCGGCGACGATGATCCGCTTGTTGAGCAGCACCGGCATCGGTTTGCCGTCGGTGCCCAGTTCGCGACGCTCGTACAGCTTCGCGCCCGGGGGCACGTTGCCGGTATCGCGGGCATCGAAGGCATTGCCTTCATACACGCCGCGGTATTCGAGGGTGGCGGTGGCGCCGAGGGTGCGCTTGGCCTTGGCGGTGTCCTGCACGCCCGGCAACTGCACGACCACGCGGTCGGCGCCCTGGCGCTGGAGGATCGGTTCGGCGACGCCGAGCGCATTGATGCGGTTGCGCAGCGTGCCGAGGTTCTGCTCGATGGCGTTCAAGGTCATCTGCCGGATCATCTCGTCGGAGACCTGGATCTTGATGACATTGCCCACCGTCTCGAAGGCGAAGGCATTGGTCGCGACCAGCGCGCCGTTGTCGGCGGCGGCGGCGGCGAGATTCTTGCGGATCAGGGCCTCCGCCTTCGCGACATCGGTGCCCGGCGAAAGGCTGATCTGCATGCCCTTCTCGCCGTCGCGGTCGGCCGCGTAGTTGATGCCCGCGTCGCGCAGCGTGCCGCGGATATCCGACAGGTACGCTTCGAAGCGCTTGTCGATCGCCGCCTTCTTGTCCACTTCCATCAGGAAATGCACGCCGCCCTGCAGGTCGAGGCCCAGCGCCATCGGCTTGGCGCCGATCGCGGTCAGCCAATCGGGCACGTTCGAGGCCAGATTCATCGCCACCACGTAGCGGGTGCCGAGCGTTTCGCCGAGCAGATCGGCGGTCTTGCTCTGAGTGTCGGCATCCGCGGTGCGGACCAGCAGATTATCGCCCTGCTTCTCGATCCCCTTGGTCTTCAGCCCGGCTTTCGCCAGGGCCTGCGACACCCGCTGCTCGAGCGCGGCATCGACCGTCGCGCCGCGGCTGGCGGAGATCTGCACGGAGGGATCCTGCGGGTAGATGTTGGGCAGCGCATAGATCGCACTGAGCAACACCACGATCAGGATGACGACATATTTCCAGCGGGAATATTCGAGCATGACATGCACCGCGTCCGATCCTGGGACCGGCCGCATTCGAGGTGGATCGGAAGGTCAGGCGAAGCGCATCACAGCGACTTCAGCGTACCCTTGGGCAGAACGTGGCCGATGGCGCCTTTCTGCACGCGCAACACCACATTGTCGGACACTTCGACGCTGATGAAACTGTCGCCGATGTCGCGGACGGTGCCGGCGATGCCGCTGTTGGTGAGGACTTCATCGCCCTTGGACAGCTTTTCGAGCATCGAACGGTGTTCCTTGGCGCGCTTCATCTGCGGCCGGATCATGATGAAGTACATCACCACCAGCAGCAGGATCGGGAGCATCAGGGTCGACATCAGGCCGCCGGCGCCCGGAGCGGCGGGTGCGGCCTGGGCATAAGCGGGGGAAATCAGGAGATCGAGCAGGTTCATCAAGGATGGGTCCGTGGCGCAAAATAGCTGGGGATTATGCCATGCGGGCCGGGCTGCGGGCTTTCAACCCCGCAGCGGCCGCCTCCGGGCCGTTCGGCCCCTTGTTCTGACAGGTATCGTTCCCGACCGCTCCCGGCCGCCGAAGTTCAGCCCGGCGCGGTGCCGGCCTCGGCCCGGGCGGCGTAGAACGCCTGGCGGAAGTCGGCGAAGCGGCCGGCTTCGATGGCGGCGCGGATGTCGGCCATCAGCTTCTGGTAGTACCAGAGGTTGTGCAGGGTGCCCAGCATCGGCGCGAGCATTTCGTTGCAGCGGTCGAGGTGGCGCAGATAGGCGCGGGTGTAGCCGTTGCTGCAGGCATGGCAGCCGCAGCCCTCCTCGATCGGCCGCAGATCGCGCTCGTAGCGGCTGTTGCGGATGCGCACGGTGCCGAAACTCGTGAAGTAGTGCCCATTCCGCGCGTTGCGGGTCGGCATCACGCAGTCGAACATGTCGATGCCGCGAGCCACGGACTCGACCAGATCCTCCGGCCGCCCCACGCCCATCAGATAGCGCGGACGGTCGGCGGGCAGCTGCGGGCAGGTGTGTTCGAGCATCGCGTTGCGCTCGGCCTCCGGTTCGCCCACGGCCAGGCCGCCGACCGCGTAACCGTCGAAGCCGATCTGCTTCAGCGCCTCGGCCGAACGGGTGCGCAGGTCGTGGTGGACGCCGCCCTGGACGATGCCGAACAGCGCCGCGTCGTTGCCGTCGTGGGCCTTGCGCGAACGTTCGGCCCAGCGCAGCGACAGCTCCATCGACTTGCGCGCCACCTCTTCGGTCGCCGGATACGGCGTGCATTCGTCGAAGATCATCACGATGTCGGAATCCAGCACTTTCTGGATGCGCATGCTTTCCTCGGGGCCGAGGAAGACCTTGCTGCCGTCGGTGGGCGCGGCGAAGGTGACGCCGGCCTCGGTGATCTTGCGCTTGTGCGCGAGCGAGAACACCTGGAAACCGCCGGAGTCGGTGAGGATCGGCCCGTTCCAGCGCGTGAAGCCGTGCAGGCCGCCGTGATCGGCGATCACGTCCAGGCCCGGACGCAGATACAAATGAAAGGTATTGCCGAGGATGATCTCGGCGCCGAGCGCGCGGACCTGATCCGGCATCACGCCCTTGACCGAACCGTAAGTACCCACCGGCATGAACGCCGGGGTCTCGACGGTGCCGCGCGGGAAAGTGAGGCGGCCGCGACGGGCCACGCCGTCGGTGCCGAGCAGTTCGAAACTCATCCGCGACATGCGCGACTCCTGTGAATGATGCGGGCCGGCGCGCTCATGTCGGTCGCCTCAGCTGGAACACATCGCGGGTGTGGACATACGCCGCGCCGCCGAGGCGCCCGATCAGGTCGAGCTTCGCCGGATCGACATGGCGCGCATCGGTCATCGCCGCGTCGTCGATGTGCGCGAACAGCACTTCGGCGAAGACCAGATGGTGGGTCGGCGCGTGCGTCGGATAGGGCTGGATGCCGGCAAGCGCACATTCGAAGGCGACCGCACTGTCGGCCACGCGCAAAGGTGCGACGCGCTCGGACGCGGCCGATACCACCCCGCAACGCTCGAACTCGCTCACGCCGTGCGGGAACGCGGCGGCGGTGGCGTTCATGGTGTCCGCCTGTGCGGCGGACACGAGCTGGATGACGAGTTCGCCGCGCTCGCGCAGATTGCGCAGGGTGTCTTTCTCGCTGCCGTCGGGACGCATGCCGATGCTGAGCATCAGCGTCGGCGGCGCGTCGCAGACCACCTGGAAAAAACTGAAAGGCGCGAGATTGTCGATGCCGTCGGCGGAGCGCGTGGACACCCAGGCGATCGGCCGCGGCGTGACCGTTGCGGTCAGCCAGCGATAGGCCTCGTGCGCCGGCAGCGCGGCGAAATCAAGCTGCATGCGCGGGCTCTGCGGTTGGGAACAACAGCATCGCATCGCCGTAGCTGAAGAACCGGTATCGCTCGCGCACCGCATGCGCGTAGGCGGCGAACACCCGATCCTTGCCGGCGAAGGCCGACACCAGCATGAGCAGCGTGCTTTCCGGCAGGTGGAAGTTGGTGAGCATCGCGTCGACACTGCGGATGCGGTAGCCCGGGAAAATGAAGATCCGGGTTTCGCCGGCGAAGGGTTGCAGTTCACGTTCGCCGGCGTCGTTGCCGCGCATCGCGCTTTCGTGCGCACGCACCACCGTCGTGCCCACCGCGACCACGCGACCGCCGCGTTCGCGGGTGCGGCGCACCTGCGCGACCAGTTCGGCGCCCACGTTCAACCATTCGCTGTGCATGCGGTGTTCGCGCACGTCGTCGGCGCGCATCGGCTGGAACGTGCCGGCGCCGACGTGCAGGGTCACATGCCCGAATTCGACGCCGCGGGCGCGCAAGGCTTCCAACAGCGGTGCGTCGAAATGCAGGCCGGCGGTGGGCGCGGCGACCGCGCCGATTTCCTTGGCGAAGACGGTCTGGTAACGCTCATGGTCGTCGGTACCCGGCTCCCGGCGGATGTACGGCGGCAGCGGCAGCCGGCCGGCATGCAGCAGCCAGCTTTCCAGCCCTTCGCCGACGCGGAAGCGCAGGTGATAGAACTCGCCGTCGCGGCCCAACACCTCGGCTTCGCCGCCGGCATCCAGCGCGATCCGGCTGCCGGCCTTCGGCGATTTGCTGGCGCCGATCTGCGCCCGCGCCTCGTCGCCGGGCAGCAGGCGTTCGATCAGGATCTCCACCCGCCCGCCGGTGGCCTTCTGGCCGAACAAACGCGCCGGAATCACCCGGGTGTCGTTGAAGATCAGCAGGTCACCGGGCTGCAGCAACTCGGGCAGATCGCGCACCGACCGGTCCTGGAAGTCGCCCGTCGCTGGCGGCACCACCAGCAGGCGGCTGGCGGAACGTTCGGCCAGCGGCGCCTGTGCGATCAGGGCTTCGGGCAGCTCGAAATGGAAGTCGGATTTCTTCATCGCATCGCACGTTTTGGGGCAGGCATTGTAGCCGCCCGCCCGCCGCAGACCGCGTTCACGCCACGTCCGCCCGCAGCTGCGGGGAGACCTTGCCGACCTTGCCCAACAGATAGTCGCCGTAGCTGCCCTCGAACGGCGCCAGCACGCTGGCCCCGTCCCAGCGCTCGCTGCGGTCCACTGCCACGCGGTCGGGATCGATCAGGGCGTGCTGCGGCAGCGGCGTGACCCGGGCGGTGAACTCGGGGTCGAAGAACAGCGGAAACGAGAACCGCTCCCGGCCGCTGGCGTTGCGCACCCGGTGCGGCGTGGAGCGGTAGGTGCCGCCGGTCAGGCGGTCGAGCATGTCGCCGATGTTGCACACCAGCGTGCCTGGCAACGGCGGCGCATCCAGCCAGCCCTGCGGCGTGCGCACCTGCAGGCCGGGCACATCGTCCTGCAACAACAGGGTCAGCAGACCGTAATCGGTATGCTCGCCCACGCCCCAGCCGTCATCCGCGGCCGCCTGCGGTGGATAGCGGAACACGCGGAACAGCACGGTCGGGTCGGCGGTGTAGTGGCGCCGGAACCAGTCGTCCTCCAGCCCCAGGCTCAGCGCTACCGCCGCCAGCACCGCCTGCGCGGCGCGGGTGGCCGCGGCCATGTAGTCGAGCACCGCGGCGCGCAAGGCCAAGGGCTCCGCCGGCCAGAGGTTGGCACCGTGCAGCGGCCAGCCGGCCAACACGCGAGGATCGTCCGGCGGCAGTTCGGTGCCGAAATACAGGCCTTCTTTCAGGTCGGGCCGGCCGCTGGTGAGTTCGCCGCCGACCGGGAAATAGCCGCGCCACGCGCGACCGCCGTGCAGCATCGCCACCCGCATCTTCTCTGCCGGCGGCTGCACGAAGAACGTGCGACTGGCCTCCCGCAGTGTCCGCTGCAGCGCGTCGTCGATGCCGTGTCCGGCGATATAGAAGAAGCCGTGCGCGCGGCAGGCTTCGCCGATCTCGCTCGCCACCCGGCCGCGGGCCTCCGGGTCCGCGTCGCCCAGCATCGGGGCGATATCGACAACAGGTAGCGTGGCGGCAGGCAACACGGCGTCGGACATGGCGCGCCTCAGCGCTCGAATTTGGTCGACAGCACGATCGACGAAGTGGTGCGGGCCACCCCATCGATGGCGCCGATCCGGTCGGTCAGGACATCCATATCGCCCACCGCCGCGACCGCACCGATGGCGACCAGATCGTAGCCGCCGCTGACCGAATGCAGCGACCGCAGCTCGGGCATGCCGCGCAGCGCGTTCACCACCAGGGTCATCTGCTTGGGATGCACGGCGATCATGATGTGGGCGCGCACCTGGCCGCGCTCGTATTCGTCGTCGATGCGGACCGTGTAACCGCCGATCACCCCTTCCCGCTCCAGCCGCTCGATGCGGCTCTGCACCGTGGTCCGCGACAGACCCAGCCGCCTGGCGATCTCGGCCGTAGACGCCCGGGCATTCTCGCGAAGCAGTGAGAGCAGCAGCTGGTCGGTGTCGGAGAGCTTCATTTGCACGGCCAATTTCGTCGAATCGACGAAATATCCATGAATTCTGCACAGATCACAACTGTTAAACGACAGGCAGATCGCGATAATAGAATGCTCGACGTTTTCTGCCGGAGGCCACGCCATGGCTTTGCTCAACACCCTCGCCCCGCTTCGCGCCCATGCCGGCGCGCGCCGCACCCACGGGCTGGACGACGCCACCGTCCTGAAATTCGCCGCCACGCATCCCGATCTGGTCGAAGCCATCGACGCCGCCGGCGCCGAATACGCCGCGATCCGCGAAGAATTCGCCGACCTGCTCGATCTCGACGAAGCCGCCCAGGCGCTCGCCGTGCAGGCCGGCTTCGTGAATTTCTATTCGAACGACACCGTGAACCCGTACGTCGCGCTGGCCGCGCGCGGGCCGTGGGTCGTGACGCTGAAAGGCGCCGTGCTGCACGACTCCGGCGGCTACGGCATGCTCGGCTTCGGTCACGCCCCGCAGACGGTCATCGACGCGATGGCCAAGCCGCAGGTGATGGCCAACATCATGACCCCCAACCTGTCGCAGCTGCGCTTCGAGCGCGCGATCCGCCGGGAAGTCGGCCAGACGCGAGGCGCCTGCCCCTACGACAAGTTCCTGTGCCTGAATTCGGGCTCGGAATCGGTGTCGCTGGGCTGCCGCATCGTCGACATCAACGCCAAGCTGATGACCGATCCGGGCGCGCCGCACGCCGGCCGCACCATCAAGCGCCTGGTCGTGAAGGGCAGCTTCCACGGCCGCACCGAACGCCCGGCGCTGTATTCCGACTCCAGCCGCAAGAACTATGTGCAGCACCTCGCCAGCTTCCGCGGCGAAGACAGCGTGATCACGGTCGAGCCCTACGACGGCGACGCGCTGCGCAAGGCCTTCGCCGATGCCGACGCCAACGGCTGGTTCATCGAAGCGATGTTCCTTGAACCGGTGATGGGCGAAGGCGACCCGGGTCGCTCGGTGCCGCGCGCGTTCTACGATCTGGCCCGCGCGCTGACCAAGGCGCACGGCTCGATCCTGCTGGTCGACTCCATCCAGGCCGGCCTGCGCGCCCACGGCGTGCTGTCGGTGGTCGACTACCCCGGCTTCGAGGGCATCGAAGCGCCGGACATGGAAACCTATTCGAAAGCACTCAACGCCGCGCAGTACCCGCTGTCGGTGCTGGCCGTGAACGAACGCGCCGCCGGCCTGTACCGCAAGGGCACCTACGGCAACACCATGACCACCAACCCGCGCGCGCTGGACGTGGCCTGCACCGTGCTGGGTCTGCTCACGCCGGCGCTGCGCGCGAACATCCGCGAACGCGGCCAGGAAGCGCTGACGAAACTCGAAGCGCTGAAAGCCGAACTGCCGGGCCTGATCACCAAGGTCCAGGGCACCGGCCTGCTGTTCTCCTGCGAACTGTCGCCGGAGTTCAAGGGTTACGGCACCGGTTCCACCGAGGAATGGATGCGCGAACAGGGCATCGGCGTGATCCACGGCGGCGAGAACTCGCTGCGCTTCACCCCGCACTTCGCCATCGGCAGCGACGAACTGGACCTGCTGGTCTCGATGATCAAGCGCGCACTGCTGGAAGGCCCGCGCCAGCGCCAGGCCGCCGCGGCCTGAGCCGTCGGCGCTCCATGATGCGAACGAAGAAAGCCGGCGATGTCCGGCTTTCTTTTTGTCCGCGATGCGAAACTCTCGACGCATGACCGATCTGTACATCCTCCCCGGGCTGGACGGCACCACGCGGATGCTGGACAGCTTCGTCGCGGCCGCGCGCGCGGTCGATTTCGGCGATGTTCATGCCATCGGTTATCCGCCGGACCAGCCGCTCGGCTATGCCGAACTCGAAACCTTCGCCCGCACCGCGCTGCCGCGGCAGGCGCCGTTCGTGCTGCTGGGCGAATCGTTCTCCGGCCCGGTCGCAATTTCGATCGCTGCGGATCCGCCGCCGAATCTTGTCGGGCTGGTGTTGTCGACCACGTTCGCCCGCGCACCGGTCCCGCTGCTGGCGCCGTTCGCGGCGCTGACCCGGTTTGCGCCGACGCGCGCTGTGCCGACCGCCCTCCTGTCGGCGGTGCTGCTGGGACGCTGGAGTACGCCCGAACTGCGGCGGACGCTGCGCGCCGCGCTGCATGAAGTCGCACCGGCGGTGCAGCGCACCCGCGCCGCCGCCGCGATGCGCGTCGACGTGTCGGATCGTCTCGCGCGCATCGCCGTACCGACGCTGACCTTGAAGGCGAATCACGACCGCCTGCTGCGCGCGGGCGCCGGGCGTCAGCTTCTCGCTGGCATCGCGAACGCGCGACAGGTCGCGCTGGACGGCCCGCATCTGCTGCTGCAGACCCGCACTGGCCCCTGCGTCGAGGAAATCGCGAATTTCATGGCCTCACTCCCGCATGCACCGCTGCGCGACGATGCGTTCGTCGGTTAGGCTTACGGCCATGAAAACCCTCGAAGTCCGCCATCCGCTGGTCCGCCACAAACTCGGAATCCTGCGCGACGCCAGCACCGGTCCGGCGCTGTTCCGGCAGGTGGTCGGCGAAGTCGCCGCCCTGCTCGCCTACGAAGCCACCGCCGATCTGGCCTTGCACGACGCCAGCGTCGGCACCTGGGCTGGGCCGCTGACGGTGGGGCAATGCGATCAACAGCAGATCACCCTGGTACCGATCCTGCGCGCGGGCCTGGGCTTCCTACCCGGCGTGCAGGTATTGCTGCCGTCGGCGCCGGTGAGCGTGATCGGGCTGCGTCGAGACGAACAGACGCTGCAGCCGCATGCGTATTACGAACGCCTGGTCCACGACATCGCCGGCCGCACCGCGCTGGTGATCGACCCGATGCTGGCCACCGGCGGCAGCGCCATCGCCGCCATCGACATGCTGAAAGCTTCGGGCGTGGCGCGGGTGAAGGCGATTTTCCTGGTCGCGGCGCCGGAAGGCCTGCGCGCGCTGGAAGCCGCGCACCCGGATACCGAAGTCGTGGTCGCCGCCATCGACGAACGCCTGAACGAACACGGTTACATCCTGCCCGGCCTGGGCGATGCCGGCGACCGGATTTTCGGCACGCCGGCCTAGAAGATTCAGCGCGCGCCGAAGAACATCCCCACGCCCATTCCAGCCATCGCCAGCAGCACGCCCCAGGTCAGGATCACGCCCCAGAAACGGCCGGGCGAGATGCCGGCGTGCCGCGACAGTCCATAGGCATGCAGCGCGCGGGCGAGCAGCAGCGTGCCGCCCATTCCCCAGAGCCACGCTGCGCCCAGGCCGGAGAGTTCCAGCAGGCCCAGCATCAGCAGCGCCAACGGCACGTATTCGATGAAGTTGCCGTGCGCGCGCACCTTGCGCGCGAGCCGCGTGTCGCCGCCATCGCCGATCCCGATTTTCAGCGCGCGGCGGTGGCCGACCACGCGCGCGGCCAAGGCGAGCATCAACAGGATGTGCAGCGACGCGAACAGCAGGGTGATCTTGGGCATGGGGGTTCCTTGGATTGAGTGGAAAGAATGTCGAGTAAGAAGACTCAGGCCACAGCGGATGCGACGGATCGCAGTTGCAAGCGCAGGTCGCCGCCATAAGCCAGCACCGTGCCCAGGACCGGCAACGCGATGCGGATATCGAATCGATACGCCTCGCCGACGATGCGTTTGCCCGCTTCGACGCGCGGACACATCCAGCGCGGCAGGCGCCAACCGTAAAGCCGGTATTGCAGCGGGCGCCAGCGCCAACCGCCATAGACGAAATCGACATCGAGCTTCAATTCAAGCGGCCCGGCATGCTCGGTCCAATACCCGGACGGCCATTGCCCGTGCGGTTGGAACAGCGAGACGAATTCGCGCCCGTCATCGAACCGCCGCGCCCAGTGCAGCCCCTGCGCATCGTGATGGATGCGGACCGTGAGCGTGTGCGGGCCGGCCGAGGCATCGATGCCCAAACGACGCAGTGCGATTCTGCCGAGCAGACCGCCGAGGCCGCGACCGGTTGCGAATGCGACCGGCCCGGTCAGCGTGCCGCCCTCGCGATGCAGCGCCTGCAACCGCGGATGCAATGTCGCGAACGCCGCGCCGAACCAGTCCTCGACCACGGACGACGTCGCGTCGCCCGCGTTCACGCAGCGAGCGGCCGCGCCTGCAGCGAGGGCGTGTCGTGCGTGGTGGCGAACCTGCCCTTGTCGTCGCGCACCACCTGCGCCAGCGCGCAGTCGGGGTCGTGGGTGAAGAACAGATGCACGTTGCGCGCGAGTTTGTCTTCGAGGAAGACGCGCTTCTCGTCGATCAGCATTTCCGGATTGCGGTCGTAGCCCATCGTGATCGGCACATGCACCCACGGCCGCCCGGGAATGAGATCGGCGCAGAACACCACGCCGCCGTGCGCTTCACCGCCGACCATTTCCGGGCCGACGATCTCGGCCAGCATCAATCCGGGCGTGTGGCCATGGCTGTAGTGGAAGCGCACCATGTCGCCGAGCGCGGTCGAATGCGCGCCGTCGACGATTTCCAAGCGACCGCTGGCCTGCAGCAGCGCAGGCAGTTCCGGGATGAAACTGGCGCGGTCGCGCGGATGCGGATAACGCGCGCGATCCCAGCACGCCGCACTGACCACGAAGGTCGCGTTCGGAAACAGCAGTTCCGGCGCGCGGCCTGCCTGCCACGGCGCGAGCAATCCGCCGGCATGGTCGAAATGCAGATGCGACAGCACCACGACATCGATGTCCTCGTGGGCGAAACCGGCGGCGGCCAGCGAATCGAGCAGCATGTGGCGGTCTTCGACCACGCCGTAACGCTCGCGCATGTGCGGATCGAAGAACGCACCGATGCCGGTTTCGAACAACACCGTTTTGCCGTTGAGCGGGCTGGCCAACAGCGCGCGACAGGCCAGCGGCACGCGGTTGAGTTCATCGGGCGGCAGCCAGCGCGCCCAGACCGCGCGCGGCGCGTTGCCGAACATCGCGCCGCCGTCGAGTTTCTGCGAATTGCCGAGTAGCGACCAGAGTTTCATGGCGTGGGTCTCCCGCGTTCGATGACATAGACGTGCTCGATGCACGCCTCGCCCTTGTATTCCGCCTCGGCGGTATCGGCCAGACGCATGCCGAGGCGCTGGAGCAGGCCGATGCAGGCAAGGTTACGCGCATCCGTGGCCGCCACCACACGTTGCACAGGGGTATGGGCGAACAACAGCGCGATCAGCGCCTGCGCCGACTCCAGACCCAGCCCGCCGCGCTGGAACTGCGGATGCAGGGACACGCCGAATTCGGCCAGACGCCCATCGGGCGCCAGCCAGACGCCGACATCGCCGACCAGCCGGTCGTCGTCCAGTGCGGCGATGCCGATCTGCGTCCACTCGCCCGGTTCGAGGCCGGCGTTCCGGCTGTAGTCGCGCAGTGTTTCGGTGGCTTCGGCCTCCGACATCGGCGCCCAGCCCTGGTAACGGGCGACCTCGGGATCGCTTCGATACGCATGGAAGTTGCGGAAATCGGAAGCGCGCAGTCTGCGCAGACGGACGCGCGGGCAGACGTGCGGCAGGTATTCGAACAGACTCATGCGGCGCCCTCTACGCGGTCATCGCCCGCCGGCAGCGGGCGCGGCTTCGACCGGCGCAGCTTCGGGCAGTTGGGTTTCGACCAGCGCCTTGCCCACCGGATTGCGCGGATCGCTGCCGCCATGCAGCACATTGGCGCGTTTGTCCCACTCCACCGTCTGCAGGTTGCCCCAGGTGTCGCTGGAACGGCGGCCGTCGGCGGCGTCTTTCGGGGTGACCACGGTATGGCCCATCGCGCGCAGCGCGGCGACGACATCCTCCGGCAGCGCATCGCGCTCGGTGCCGATGCCGTCGGGCATCCACTGGTGGTGATAGCGCGGCAGCGCGGCGACGGCCTGCGCGTCGAGGCCGTCGGCATAGCCCAGCGCGCCCAGCAGCACCATGGTGATGATGCGGCTGCCGCCCGGCGTGCCGAGCACGGCGACGCGATCGGGCGAGGTCATGAACGTCGGCGTCATCGAACTGAGCATGCGTTTGCCCGCCTTCGGCGCATTGGCGGCGTAGCCCATCACCCCGAACGCATTCGGCGTGCCGGGTTTGAGCGCGAAATCGTCCATCTCGTTGTTGAGCAGCACGCCGGTGCCGGGCGGGATCAAGCCGGAACCGAACAGCAGGTTCACGGTCTGGGTGCCGGCGACGTAATTACCTTCGGCGTCGATGATCGAGAAATGCGTGGTTTCGTCGTCTTCCAGCGGCGTCTGCTCGCCGGAAAGCATGTCGCTGGGCGTGGCTTTGCGCGGGTTGATGGTGGAACGCTGGCCGGCGGCGTAATCGGCGCTGGTCAGGGTGCGCACCGGCACGTCGACAAAATCCGGATCGCCGAGATAGAAGGTGCGGTCGCGATACGCGCGGCGCATCGCTTCGACGGTGAGATGCACGCGCTCGGTCTGCGGCAGCTTCGCCAGATCCCACGGCTCCAACATCTGCATCATCTGCGCCAGCGCCACGCCGCCGGACGACGGCGGTGGCGCGGTCACCACTTCCCAGCCGTCGTATTCGAAACGCAGCGGTTCGCGCTCGCGGATGCGGTAGCCGGCCAGTTCGTCGGCGGTCCACCGCCCGCCTTCGGCCTTCACGCCGGCCAGCAGTTTCTTCGCCAGCGGGCCGCGATAGAAACCGTCGAAACCCTTGTCGGCCAGCAATTCCAGCGTGCGTGCGAGGTCGGGCTGTTTCAGCGACTCGCCTTCCTCGGGCGCATCGCCATCGGCGAGGAACACGCCTTTCGTGCCTTTGTAGCGTTCCATCACCTCGCGGCGGCTGGCATAACCGCCCGCAAGTCGCGCGTACACCGGGAAGCCTTCGCGGGCGATGCGGATCGCAGGCGCCAGCGAGGTCTTCAGCGGCAGGCGGCCGTAATTCGCGGCCATGTGGACCAGACCAGCCGGAAGACCGGGAATGCCCGCCGACCACGGCCCGTTGGTGGCGCGATCGCGGTTGAACTCGCCCTTCGCGTCGAGATACTCAGCCGGCGTCGCCGCGGCCGGCGCGGTTTCGCGCGCATCGATGAAAACGTCCTTGCCGCTCTTCGCGTCGTGCAGCAGGAAAAACCCGCCGCCGCCCAGACCCGAGGAGATCGGTTCGACCACCGACAGCACCGACGACACCGCGACCGCAGCATCGAAGGCATTACCGCCCTGGCGCAGGATGTCCATGCCGGCCTCGCTCGCGAGCGCGTGCGCGCTGGCGACGGCGGCGCCGGGCGGGTGCGCGGGCTTGGCGCCCGCCGCAGTCTGCGCAGGTGTCGTCTGCGCGTGCGCGGGCAGCAGCGCAGGCAGCATTACGAGCCCGCAGGCAAGACCCAGCGCGAAAGGGATTCGAATCTTCATGCGTCTTGCTCCTGCAGACGCGCCAGCTTCGCCAGCAACGCCTCGTTCGACTCCGGAAACGCGGGATCCGGGTCGATGCATTCGACCGGACACACCACCACGCACTGCGGTTCGTCGTAATGGCCGACGCATTCGGTGCAGCGCGCCGGATCGATCACATAGATGGTTTCGCCCTGCGAAATCGCCTGGTTCGGGCAGGCCGGTTCGCACACGTCGCAGTTGACGCAGAGCGCATTGATCTTCAGCGACATGGGGGCTCGGAACGTCGTCGCGGCGCGAAGGCCGCGACGACGGATGATGCGGAAACATTCGGATCGAAACGCGCGACTCGAAAACGGCGGAATGGGTCGCCGCCGCGAATCACTTGGTTTCGACGAAGACGTAGTTCACGCCCGACGGCGCGACCGCGGCCTGCACCCGGTCCTTGTCCTCGGCCTTGCCGATGAACAGCAGCTTCACGCCCTTCAGTTTGTCGGGTTTCACTTCCGCGAACGCGGCCACGACCATATCGGCGGCTCTGGTCGAAGACGGCGACGCCGACGCGTAGGCCAGCAGGTTGCCGCCGAGGATGCCGCGGGAGATGTCGGATTTGGCCTTGTCCAGCAGACGTTCGTACAGACCCTGGAAGTCGGCCGAGCTTTCCGGCGGCAGCAGATAGACGAAGGGCTGGTTGGTCACGCCCTCCATGTTGCGGCCGACCACATCGGTGACATACGCGCGCCACGCGGCGGCATCTTCGTTGGTGGGCGCGGCCACCGGAGCGGTCGCGGTTTCCTTCTTGGCTTCATCTTCTTTCTTGCAGGCCGCGAAGGGCATGGTGAGAGCGGCGATCAGCAACAGACGGGCGATGATGTTCATAGGTCGAAAATCCCAAGTGTGAGCACGATACGGAACGGCGGGTAATGGGTACGGCGTCAACGGCACGGCAGACAGCGACGGCTCAATCCCGGCTGCGCTGCCATTCGGCCAGCAGCGCCCGGTTCACCGCCGGCGGCACGAAGCCGGAAACGTCGCCGCCGAGACGGGACACTTCGCGCACCAGCGAGGAGGAAATGAAGCCATATTGTTCGGCCGGCGTCAGGAACAGCGTCTCCACATCCGGAATGAGATGGCGGTTCATGCTGGCCAACTGGAATTCGTATTCGAAATCGGACACCGCGCGCAGTCCGCGCAGCAGCACGCCGGCGCCGACATCGCTGACGAAGTGCGCCAGCAACGAATCGAAGCCTCGGACTTCGACGTTCGGGAACCGCGACAGCGAATCGCGGGCCAGATCCACGCGCAGCGCCAGTTCCAGCGCCGGGCGCTTGCCCGGGCTTTCGGCGACGCCCACGATCAGCCGTTCGAACAGCGGCGCCGCACGCTCGACCAGATCGAGGTGGCCGTTGGTGATCGGGTCGAAGGTACCGGGGTAGACCGCGATCCTGGCTGCGGGCGTACTGGCGTCGGAGGGACGTGAGGCCGTGGTCATAGCGTCGAATGGATCACCGAAAACGGAGACAGGCCCAAGTGTAACAGCGCGTCGAGCCGGCTTCGGCCACCCGCTCAACCCAACCCGCGGCGGTAGAGGGCGTAATGCACGTCGCGGGTCCGCCCTTCGCGATGCGGGCGCCACGCGGCGCCGGGCTGCACCGGCAATGGCGACTCCACATACAGCCAGGCTTCGTCGGCGAGATGGCCCTCCAGCGCGTCGAATGCCGGACGCCAGAGATCGCCTGCGAACGGTGGGTCGACGAACACAAGATCGAAGCCGGCAAGATCGAAGCCGGCAAGATCGAAACCCGCAGGATCGAAACCGGCGACGCCCGATGTCTGCCGAAGCCAGCCCAGCGCGTCGGCGCAGACCACCTGTACCCGCTCGCCGCCCGGCAGCTTCGCCGCGAGCTGGCGCAGACCGTCGGCGAGCTGCGGGTCGCGTTCCACCAGCACCGCCTCGCGCGCGCCGCGCGAAACCGCCTCCAGCCCCAGCGCACCGGTCCCGGCGAACAGATCCAACACCCGTGCGCCGGGCAGCATCGGCTGCAGCCAGTTGAACAGGGTTTCGCGGACGCGATCCGCGGTGGGGCGCAGGCCGTCGCGGTCGGCGACCGGCAAACGGGTGCCGCGCCAGTCGCCGCCGATGATGCGGACGACACCGGTCGGCTTCGGCGCGAGCGACGCCTTGTCGGGCGGACGCTTCATCGAGGGGCAAGGGAGGCGAGTGGTAACATCCCGCCATTGTCCAACAGCCGATGCGGTTTGCGTTCGCTGGACGCGCTTCGACAATCCGCCGCCTCGGCCAGTGCGCGCGCCACGCCGGGCATCGCCGCCGGGCTCGCGAGCATCGAAATACTCCTCCATGGCCGATGGATCCGACTTGAGAAGCCCCATTCCCGGCGCCATACCGATCCCCTGCAAGACCCACGACGCCAAGATCCAGGACACCTGTTCGCGATGATTCCCTTCTTCCGCCGCAAGAAACCGGATGCGGCAACGCAGGCCACGACGCCCGCCGACGCCCACGAGACCGTGGATGCCTTCCAGGCCGGCGCCCCCATCGAAACGCCGACCGGGATCGAGGCCCCATGCGTCGAATCTCCCGCTGCGGCACCCGATCCGGTCGCCGCCGATGCCTCCACCGATGCCCCGGCCGCCGCGCCCGGCAAACCCGGCTGGCGCGAGCGCCTGCGCAACAGCGCCATCGCCCGCAGCTTCGGCGGCCTGTTCTCGCGCAACCCCAAGCTCGACGACGATCTGCTCGACGAGATCGAAACCGCCCTGCTCACCGCCGACGTCGGCGTCACCGCGACGACGCAATTGATCGAATCCTTGCGCAAGCGGATGAAGGCGCGCGAGTTCGCCGATGCGCAGGCGATGTTCAAAGCCCTGCGGGCGGACCTGATCGCGATGCTGGTGCCGGTGGCGAAGCCGCTGGTGATCGACCGCAGCGCCAAACCCTTCGTGATCCTCACCGTCGGCGTGAACGGCGTCGGCAAGACCACCACCATCGGCAAGCTCGCGCATCGCTTCAAAGCAGAAGGCCGCACGCTGATGCTGGCCGCGGGCGACACCTTCCGCGCCGCCGCCGTCGCGCAGTTGCAGGCCTGGGGTGAGCGCAACGGCGTCGCCGTGGTCGCGCAGGGTCAGAACGCTGATGCGGCATCGGTCACGTTCGACGCGCTGCAGGCCGCAAAGGCGCGCGGCATCGAAGTGCTGATCGCCGACACCGCCGGCCGCCTGCACACGCAGCAGGGCTTGATGGCCGAGCTGGGCAAGATCAAGCGCGTGCTCGGCAAGATCGACGATACCGCCCCGCATGAAGTGCTGATGGTGATCGACGGCACTACCGGCCAGAACGCGCTGTCGCAGTTGCGCCAGTTCCACGCCGCGGCGGGCGTCACCGGTCTGGTGGTGACCAAACTCGACGGCACCGCCAAGGGCGGCGTGGTGTTCGCGCTGGCGCGCGAATTCGGCATCCCGATCCGCTTCGCCGGCATCGGCGAACGCTCCGAAGACCTGCGCGTCTTCGACGCCGAAGCCTTCGTCGACGCACTGCTGCCGGAAACGCTCGGTGCGTGAGCATGCTGTCAATGAGCATGTGATAGAGATGTCTCGCGCGAGCGCCGCAAAGGCCCGCCGCGCGTGACTGCAGACGCCGACGCCACGCCCGCGCCACGCCCGAAAAGACGCTGGCGTCGGGTACTGGCCGCGTTCGGCATCCTGTTGCTGCTGCTCTCGCTGTCGACGACCTGGCTGCTGCAGCCGGAACAACTCGTACCGCTGATTCTCGACCGCACCGGCAAAACGCTGGGGCTGGAGATCACCGCCGACGGCGCCGCCGAAGCGCGGCTGCGCGGCCAGCCGCAACTGGTGGTGCGGAATATCGTCGCCCGCGAACCGGGCGAGAAAACCGCGATCCTGCGCGCCGAGCGCGTGTTGCTGACGCTGCCGTGGTCCAGCCTGCGCAGCGGCGGCAAGGATCTGGTGATCGAACGCATCGAACTGGACGCGCCCGTGCTCGATGTACCCGCGCTGCAGGCGTGGCTGGCGAAGCGCCCGCCCGGCGAAGACACGAAAATCCCGACGCTGACCGACGGTCTGCGCGTGGTGAACGGCCGCATCGACAACGGCGACTGGCGCATCGAGAACATCGATGTGCGGCTGCCGTCTCTGCATCCGCAACAGCCGGCGAAGGCGCGGATCGGCGGCCGTTACGTCGATGCCGCAGCCGGCAGCGCGACGATGAAGATTCCGTTCGATCTTGCGGTCGCGCTGACCATGCCGGCCAACGATGCCGGTGTCGCCGTGGTCGGCACGCTCACCATCGAACGCGGCGATTGGCAACTGCCGGCGACGGTCGCGCTCTCCGGCCCGCTGCATCTGGGCGACGACGAGATCACGATGACGCCCGCCAAACTTGGCGTGTCCGCGCGCTACGAATCCAGCGAAACGAAGCTGCCGTTTTCGCTGGGCCTGCACGGTCCGCTACGTTTCGACGAGGGCACCTGGGTGCTGGCGCCGGTCGGCGTGGCGCTGCGCGGCGACGAACCGATTCCGAGCTTCGACGCCCGCGGCGCGCTCGCGCTGGGCCGGCGGCTGGTGATCGAACTCGATGGCGCGCTGCCGCAGTGGCCCGCGACATGGCCGGCACTGCCGGTCCCGGTGTCGGATTCGACTTCGCCGCTGCCGTTCTCGCTGCGCTACACAGGTCAGACGGATCTTTCGGATGTCGCGAGCCTGCGCCTACGGCGCGACGCCACCGATTTCGACGGTCGCTTCAAGTTGTACGACGTGCTGGCTTGGGTCGACCAGACCGGCGGTTCGCCGTTGCCGCCGCTGGATGGTCGCCTGCGTTCGCCGGAGCTGGAAATTTCCGGTGCGGTGCTGGAAGGCGTGGATATCGTTCTCGACGATGAAGAGGTGGCGCAGCCGTGAGCGGCTTAAACCACATCATCGTCATCCCGAACCAATGCACCGTCATCCCGGCGAACGCCGGGACCCAGCACTTGCATCGCGACAACTGGGTCCCGGCGTTCGCCGGGATGACGGTGCTTTTTGACGACGCTTTTCCTCGCATCATCGCCTGCGAATCACGGCACCCATGATCGACACCCACCGCTACGCGCCCGCCCTGCTCGCATGGTTCGACGTGTCCGGCCGCCATGATCTGCCGTGGCAGCATCCGCGCACACCGTATCGGGTGTGGCTGTCGGAAATCATGCTCCAGCAGACCCAGGTGCGGGTGGTGATCCCGTATTTCGAACGCTTCCTCGCCGCCCTGCCCGATCTGCGTGCGCTCGCCGCGGCGCCGCAGGACGACGTGATGGCGCTGTGGTCGGGGCTGGGCTACTACGCCCGCGCCCGCAACCTCCATGCCGCGGCGAAGCGCTGCGTCGAACTGCACGGCAGCGAGCTGCCGCGCGACATCGATGCGCTCACCGCCCTGCCCGGCATCGGCCGCAGCACCGCCGGCGCGATCCTCTCGCAGGCCTGGGGCGATCCGCACGCGATTCTCGACGGCAACGTCAAGCGCGTGCTGGCGCGGGTGTTCGGCGTCGACGGTTGGCCGGGCACGCCTGCGAACGAAAAAAAGCTGTGGGCGATCGCCGAATCGCTGCTGCCGGCCGAACGTCTGGCCGACTACACCCAGGCGCAGATGGATTTCGGCGCCACCCTCTGCACCCGCCACGATCCCGCCTGCGTGCTGTGCCCGCTGCAGCGCGATTGCGTGGCGCTGCGCGATGGCCGCGTCGCCGAGCTGCCCACGCCCAAACCCGGGAAACCGCTGCCGGAGCGCAAAGCCGTCGTGTTGTTGCTTCGCGATGCCGAAGGCCGCGTGCTGCTGCAACGCCGGCCGCCGACCGGGATCTGGGCGTCGCTGTGGTCGCTGCCCGAAGCCGCCGATCACGACACCGCACGCGCGTGGTTCCAGCAGCACATCGCCGGCGACTACGACAGCGCCGCGGCGCTGGCCGAGATCCACCATGGTTTCACTCATTACCGTCTGCTGATGCACCCGCTGGCGTGGCGCGATGTGGCCCTGCAGGCCCGCATCGGCGACGATGACAACCTGCGCTGGGTCGCCCGCGAAAGCTACGTCTCGCTGGGCATCCCCGCCCCGGTCCGCACATTGCTGCAGACCTCTTCACTCTGATCCGGACATCCACCATGCCCCGCACCGTGTTCTGCGATTACGAACAACGCGAGACCGAAGGCCTCGATTTCGCTCCCTGGCCCGGCGAACTCGGCCTGCGCGTGTACGCGCGCATCGGCAAGGGCGCCTGGGCCAAATGGCTGGCGCACCAGACCATGTTGATCAACGAAAACCGCCTCTCGCCCATGAACCCCGAACACCGCAAGTTCCTGCAGGTCGAGATGGAGAAATTCCTGTTCGACGGCGGCGCCGAAAAGCCCGCCGGCTATGTCCCCGAGGGCGACTAGCCCGAAGGCGAGGCATCCGACGGCGGCGCGTCCGCGGACGGCGCACCGGATTCGGCCTCGACCTGACGCTTGGCACGGGCATCCTTCTCCGCGACCCGGATCGCCTTCACGTCCAGAGGACGGATTTCCTTGATGGTGCAACTCACCGGAATCATCCCGTTGGTGCTGACGTGGATGCGGTCGAAACGCGCGCTGAGCCGGCCGCCCATGCTGCGGATGCCGATGGTCTGCGCGTAGTCCAGGTCGGAACAAGGCCCGTACAGCTCGACCAGCCAAGCCTGACTGGGCCGGGTCCATAGCGCCATCGTGCCGCCGCCCAGCGGCGTCCAACCGTTGTAATTGCCGAAATACTGGATGCTGTCGACCGGCTCGCCGGCATGCGTGCGGTACAGCGCGAGGCGGTCGGCGTCGCGCAGCCCACTGTTGCTGGCGCAGCCCGCGCCCGACAGCGCGACCAGCAGCGAGGAAAGAAAGAGGATCGAGCGTGTCATGGCAGCCTCCGCGAATGCGGCGTGGATGGGGTCTCCGCCGATCATGCCCCTCCCCGCCCCGAACGCAAAGGCCGCCCGCCGACACATTCAGCGCCGGGCCGGCTTGCCCTGAGG
>CBIHKW010000022.1:0-39069 GCA_966203835.1 uncultured Thermomonas sp. | reverse complement strand
CCTTTGCTACCTCCCCTTTTGCTTCGTATATCGACGCGCAGCATTTGAGTTAATTACGTGGCACGACCGGAATGTGCGAATTGGGGGGCCGGGGCCCGCCCTACTACAATTTCGCCTTTCCAGCGTACTGCGAGCCGCCGTGACCCAGACCCCGCCAGCCTCCTCCGGGCCCGCCCCCAACGGAATGACCTATCGCGATGCCGGCGTCGATATCGACGCGGGCAACGAAGTCGTCGAACGCATCAAACCGCTGGTCAAGCGCAGCTTCCGCCCCGAAGTGATGGGCGGCCTGGGCGGTTTCGGCGCGCTGTTCGACCTGTCCGGCAAGTACAAGGAGCCGGTGCTGGTCTCCGGCACCGACGGCGTGGGCACCAAGCTCAAACTCGCGCAGCAGCTGAAGCGTCACGACACCATCGGCATCGATCTGGTGGCGATGTGCGTCAACGACGTGCTGGTCCAGGGTGCCGAACCGCTGTTTTTCCTCGATTATTTCGCCACCGGCAAGCTCGACGTGGACACCACGGTCGCGGTCGTCGGCGGCATCGCCAAGGGCTGCGAGCTGTCCGGCTGCGCGCTGATCGGCGGCGAAACCGCGGAAATGCCCGACATGTACCCGCCGGGCGAATACGACCTCGCCGGCTTCTGCGTCGCCGGTGTCGAGAAATCCAAGATCCTCGACGGCGCGCGGGTCCGCGAGGGCGACGTGCTGATCGGCATCGCCTCCAGCGGCCCGCATTCCAACGGTTATTCGCTGATCCGCAGGATATACGACCGCGCCGGCCGGCCGGCCGACCACGATCTCGGCGGCACGACGCTGGTCGATGCGCTGATGGCGCCGACCCGGCTGTACGTCAAACCGATCCTCGAACTGCTCGGCGGCGCGCACGGCGGCGACATCCATGCGATGGCGCACATCACCGGCGGCGGCCTGACCGAAAACATCACCCGCGTCGTGCCCGACGGCCTCGGGCTGGACATCGATGCATCGAGCTGGCCGCAGCCGCCGGTGTTCGCGTGGCTGCAGCGCGAAGGCGGCGTGTCGAACGAAGAAATGTGGCGCACGTTCAACTGCGGCATCGGCTTCGTGCTGATCGTGCCGCCGGCCGCTGTCGACGCCATCGGCACCGAACTGGACCGTCTCGCCCGGCCGCACTGGCGCATCGGTGAAGTCACCGCAGCGGGCGACGGCGAGCGGGTGCGGATCGTCTGAGCGGCGTATTGCGTTGTCGCTTCTATCCCCCGGGCGTATTCTCCAACCCATGAGCATCCCGGTCGAAAAAATCGCCGAAATGGCCTTGGCACTGTCGAGCGATGCACGCGCATTGCTCGCCGACCGCCTAGCCGAAAGCCTGGATCCACTGATCGACGACGAGGTCCGCGAGCTCTGGGCGACCGAAGCGCAACGACGCCTCCACGAACTGCGCTCCGGCGAAGTCGAAGCCATTCCTGGCGCCGAAGCCCTTTCACGGGTACGCAGCCTCGTCAAATGACCGGCTTGGCGTTTCACCCGGATGCGCTCGCAGAATTCGAGGCCGCGGTCCGTCACTACGAGCAACAGCAAACCGGCTTGGGCAGGCGCTTCATCGCCAGCGCCGAAGCCGCTTTGGACAACATCCACGATGAGCCGACGCGCTGGCCTGAGCTGGCAGCGGGCGTGCGTCGTCACCTCATCCGCGTTTTTCCGTATGCGGTGTTGTACGCCATCGAGCCCGACCGGATTCTTGTCCCCGCAGTCATGCACTGCCACAGGAAACCGAGCTATTGGCGCGATCGCATCGAGACAAAGTCATGAGCGTCGCGAAGAAAGCCGCGTTCGCGCTCACCGTTTCGATCTTCGCCATCACCTGGATCGCGCCGCTGTGGCCGGTCGAACAGGCGCTGCACAGCTCGCTGACCGTGGTCGGTCTGATCTGGCTGGCACTGCACGATCGCCGCTGGCCGATGCGCAACGGCGATTTCATCGCGATCTGCGCCTTCATCGCGATCCACTGCATCGCCGCGCGCTGGCTGTATTCCAACGTCCCCTACGACGCATGGCTGCGCGCCGCGACCGGCTGGTCGCCGCAGGCCGCATTCGGTTGGGAGCGTAACCATTTCGATCGATTGATCCATCTGCTGTTCGGACTGTGTTTCGCGCCGATGCTGGCCGCGCACGCGCGTCAACGCTGGGCCGTGAGCGTGGCGCAGGGGTTCGCGCTGGCGGTGCTTGCGATCATGGCGGTCAGCCTGATCTACGAATGGCTGGAGTGGGCCATCGCGCTGCTGCTCTCGCCCGAACAGGCCGAAGCCTACAACGGCCAGCAGGGCGATGTCTGGGACGCGCATATGGATATGCTGCTGGCCACGCTGGGTGCGCTGGCCTGCTGGCCATGGATCGACCGCACGCCGCGACAAACCTTGAAGACGACACACGATGCCTGACGTTGATCGCCACATTGATCGCCCTATTTTTCGCCTCGCGGTCCTCGCCTCCGGCGCCGGCACCAATCTGCAAGCGCTGATCGACGCCATCGGATCGGGCGGACTCGAAGCCGAAATCGTCGGCGTGTTCTCCGACAAAGCCAAATCCCCGGCGCTGCAGCGCGCGCGCGATGCCGGCCTTCCGGCCACGGCGCTGTCGCCGAAGCCCTACGACTCGCGGACGGCGTTCGATGCCGCGTTCTTCGCAGCCGTGGATGAGGTGCGGGCCGATCTGATCGTCTGCGCCGGTTACATGCGGCTGATCTCGGCTGCGGAAGTCGAGGCACGACCGGGCCGGATGATCAATCTGCATCCTTCGCTGCTGCCAGCGTTCAAAGGGCTGCACACCCACCAGCAGGCGCTGGACGCGGGCGTGGCTGAACACGGCGCCAGCGTGCATGTGGTCACCGCCGACCTCGACGGCGGCCCGGTCATCGCCCAGGCGCGGGTGCCGGTGCTGCCAGGCGACGATGCCGACACCCTTGCGTCGCGGGTGCGCGAGGTCGAACACCCACTGCTGGTCGAAGTGGTACGGCTGCTCAGCGAAGGCCGGCTGTCGCTGCGCGATGGGCGCATCGACCTGAACGGCGAGATCCTGGACGCCCCGCTTCAGCTTGGGGCCAACCGGCCGCCTGCATGATCCCGGCCGTCATGCGCCCATTCGCCACCCTCATGTTCCTGCTGCTCTGTGTCCTGCCCTCGGCCGGCGCGCAGGCGCCGCCGTTGCCGGAAACGACGGATACGCTGGTCGTGCTGGAACCCTTCCTGGCCCGCTACGAAGCCCGATACCACGCCAAACCGGCCGGCGACGCGACATTGAAGGTCGTCCGCCTGCAAACGCCGCAGTGGCGCGTGGATCTGGGCATCGAAGGCCGCCGCGGCATGGCCGGGGTGCTCGGTCTGAACGTGCAGCAGAGCACCGTCTTCGACGTCATCGACAACACCTACCGGCCGCTCAGCCAGAGCACCGTCCGCAAAGGCCTGTTTCTCGGCCGCAAATCCGTCGGCAGCTACGACTGGGCCAAGGCCAGCGCGCGCTGGCAGGGTGACCTGAAAAAGCAGCACCAACAGCCCGTCGCGCTCTTGCCCGGCGACATGAGCGGCCTGCTGATCAATCTCGCCATCGTCCGCGACGCCCGCCCCGGCGCCGTCCTGCGCTATCGTTTCGTCGAAGGCGGTCGCGTCCGTGACCACAGCTACCAGGTCGCCGCGGTGCCGGAGACAGTGCAGGTCGGCGAATTGAGTTACTCGACCCTGCGCGTGGCCCGCACCAACGGCGGCAACGACGAGACCGTCGTCTGGGTCGCACAAGGCGTACCGACCCCGGTACGCATCCTGCAGCGCGAGAACGGCGAGGATGCCGTCGACCTGCGTCTGATCGAATACCAAGGAACACCATGACCGTCGCCAACCAGTTTCCCATCGTCCGCAGCCTGCTGCTGTCCGTCGCCTTCGCCGCGTCGTCGGTGCTGGCCGCGCCCGCGCAGGCGCTGGAGCCCTTCGCCGCCGATTACGAAGCCCACTACATGGGACTGTCGGCCACCGGCAGCATGACGCTCGAGCCACAGGGCGGCGGTCAGTGGAAATACACGCTGAAGATCAGCAACCAGATGGCGCAGCTGACCCAGACCACATTGTTCGAGGACAAGGACGGCCAGTGGCGCCCGCTTTCGGGCACCGACGCCTCGCTGCTGCTGATCAAGAAGATCCGCCGCAGCGCGGTGTACGACTGGGGCAAGGGCGAAGCGCGCTGGAGCGGCGATGTGAAACCGGAACGCGCCGGGCCCATCCCGCTGCAGACCGGCGATGTCGACGGCCTGCTGTTGAATCTCACCATCGCCCGCGATGCGCTGGCCGGCAAACCGCTGCGCTACCGCATGGTCGACGAAGGCCGCGCCAAGCCGATGAATTTCACCGTCGCCGGCAAGGAAAGCATCAGCATCGGCGGCAAACCGCGTCAGGCCACCAAACTGGTCAGCACCAACGGCAACAAGCAGATGTTGATCTGGGTGGTCGAAGGCCTTGCACTGCCGGCGCGCATCCTGCAGCGCAAGGACGGCAAGGACGATATCGATCTGAAGATCGTGTCGGTGAAGTAGGTTCCGCAGCGTCTCTGACGTTTGCCCCCTCCCCAACCCTCCGGCCAGCAGGCCCAGCCTGCTGGCGTTCAGAAGCGCGCGGACCAATGGTCCGCAAACGCGCTTCCTCACCCCCCGCACGCGGGGAGGGAGAAAAGCAGGATCAATCGACGCGCTTGATCTTCGCGCCCAACGCCGACAATTTCGCTTCGATGCGCTCGTAGCCGCGGTCGAGGTGGTAGATGCGGTCGATGATGGTGTCGCCCTCGGCGACCAGTCCGGCCAGAATCAGCGACGCCGATGCGCGCAGATCAGTCGCCATCACCGGTGCGCCGCTGAGCTTCTCCAGACCGCGCACGATCGCGGTGTGTCCCTCGATGCGGATATCGGCACCGAGACGCTGCAGCTCTTGCACGTGCATGAAGCGATTCTCGAAAATCGTCTCGCTGATGATGCTCACACCGTCGGCGACGCAATTCAGCGCCATGAACTGCGCCTGCATGTCGGTCGGAAAACCGGGATGCGGCGCGGTGCTGATATTCACCGCTTTCGGCCGCTTGCCGCGCATGTCGAGGGTGATGCTGTCGGCGTCGACGGTGATCTCGGCGCCGGCCTCGGTGAGTTTGTCGATCACCGCGTCCAGGGTTTCCGGACGCGCGGCGCGGGCGACGATGCGGCCGCCGGTCATCGCTGCGGCGACGAGGAAAGTACCGGTTTCGATGCGATCCGCGACCACATCGTGACGGCCGCCGTTGAGACGCTCGACGCCATGCACGGTGATGCGATTGCTGCCGGCGCCTTCGATCTTCGCACCCATCGCGATCAGACAGTCGGCCAGATCGACGATCTCCGGCTCCATCGCCGCGTTTTCGAGCACGCTCACACCGTCGGCGAGCGCAGCGGCCATCAGCACGTTCTCGGTCGCGCCCACGCTGACCATATCGAACACCACACGTCCGCCGCGCAGACGCTCGGCTTTCGCCTTGATGAAACCGTGCTCGACCGACACCTCGGCGCCCAGCGCCTGCATGCCCTTGATGTGCTGGTCGACCGGGCGCGAACCGATCGCGCAACCGCCGGGCAGCGACACTTCGGCGGCGCCGTAGCGCGCCAGCAGCGGCCCCAGCACCAGCACCGAGGCGCGCATGGTCTTCACCAGTTCGTACGGCGCGATATGGCTGTTGACGCTGCGCGCATCGACACGGACATGGCCGGCTTCGACATCGTGCTCGACCACAGCGCCGAGTTCGCGCAGGAGTTTGATCGTGGTCACCACGTCGTGGAGATGCGGCACGTTGCCGATGTCCACCGGCCCGTCGGCGAGCAGCGTCGCGCACAGGATCGGCAACACCGCGTTCTTCGCGCCGGAAATGCGGACTTCGCCCTGGAGCGGCACGCCGCCGGTGACTACGATTTTCTGCATGGGAGTCTTGGAATATCTTCAATGAGCGGCGCAAGACGGCGGCGCCAGCCGGTGGGGAACGGGATCCGACGTATTCGGACCACTATTCCATCTGTTTGTAGCGGTATATACGGAAACTGGAACACTGTTCGAAACCATCCGGTTCCCACGCTTTGGCCAATATCCGATCGGTGATGATCGCCATGTTGATGCCGATCGGGTCCAGGAGCGTATCGGCGATGGCCAGCTCGAAATCAGTCGGTTCTCCGACGAATTCATCGAATGCATCGCATGCAGCCTGCAGATTGGAACAAGGCGTCGGTTTCATGCTCGATTCCAAATCTGTGGGCGTCATCGCGGCTTCCGCCGCTCCCACAAAAAATCTCAGCCGGCTTCTTCCGGCGTCAGCGTCTTCAGCGCCAGCGCGTGGATCGCGCCACCCATCAGCTCGCCGAGCGTCGCATAGACCATGCGGTGGCGGGCCAGCGGCAATTTGCCGCGGAACGCTTCGGCCACCACCAGCGCTTCGAAATGCACGCCGTCGTCGCCTTGCACATGGACTTGGGCGCCGGGCAGGCCCTGTTCGATCAGCTGGCGGATGGTGTCGGGGGTCATCGGAGGGTCGGAGTCCTGCGCAGCGCGACGCTGCGTTCATGAGAGGTGCGGGTATTCCCGGGGTCGGGTGCGTAGAATTGCCCGCTTAGCGTAACGGAAAGCCGTCTGCTCCCCAATGGCGAATGCCTCATTGCCCCAGCCCATCCCGACCCGGGGCGCGTCCTCGGATGCCGCTCTGGCCGACAGCGGCCGCCGGGTGTTCGAAATCGAACGCGACGGCCTGGCAGCGGTCGCGGCGCGGCTCGATGGTCAATTCAGCGCCGCGTGTCGCACCCTGCTGGCCTGTCAGGGCCGTGTGGTCTGCATCGGCATGGGCAAATCCGGCCACATCGCGCGCAAGATCGCCGCGACCTTCGCTTCCACCGGCACCCCGGCGTTCTACGTGCATCCGGGCGAAGCCGGCCATGGCGACCTGGGCATGATCACCGACCGCGACGTGGTGCTGGCGCTGTCGTATTCCGGCGAATCCGACGAAATCCTGACACTGCTGCCGGTGCTCAAGCGCCAGGGCAACCTCATGATCGCGATGACCGGGCGCCCGCAGTCGACGATGGCGCGCGAGGCCGACCTGCATCTCGATGTCAGCGTGCCGGCCGAAGCCTGTCCGCTGGCGCTGGCGCCGACCTCCAGCACCACCGCCTCACTGGCGATGGGCGACGCCCTCGCCGTCGCGCTGCTGGAAGCCCGCGGTTTCACCTCCGAGGATTTCGCACGTTCGCATCCGGCGGGGGCGCTCGGCCGGCGTCTGCTGCTGCACATCGCCGATGTGATGCACGCCGGCGACGACATCCCTCGCGTCGGCGCCGATGCCACGCTGAGCGATGCGCTGCTGGAAATGAGCCGCAAGCGCCTGGGCATGACCGCGGTGGTCGACGCCGACGGCCGCCTGCTCGGCCTCTACACCGACGGCGATCTGCGCCGCTCGCTGGCGGACCCGTCCACCGACGTGCGCGAAACCCGCATCGAGAAACTCATGACCCGCAGCCCGGTCACCATCGATGCGGATGCGCTCGCGGTCGAAGCCGCTCAGCTGATGGAAACGCACAAGATCAATGCGCTGCTGGTGATCGACGGCGAACGTCGCGTGGTCGGCGCGCTGAACATCCACGATCTGCTGCGCGCGCGGGTCGTCTGAGCATGACTTCATTCGTCGATGCGACCGCACCCATCGAACACCTTCCGCTCGGCCAGCGCGCGGCCACCGACAGCATGTTGATGGCGAAGGCGGCGAACATCCGCCTCGCCTGTTTCGACGTCGACGGCACGCTGACCGACGGCCGCCTGTTCCTCGACAGCGAAGGCCGCGAAATGAAGGCTTTCCACGTCCACGATGGTCAGGGGCTGGTGCTGCTGCGCGAGGTCGGCATCGAAGTGGCGCTGATCACCGCCCGCCTCAGCCCGGTCGCGGTGCATCGCGCGAACGAACTGAAAGTGCGCGTGCATATCGGCGTGAAAGACAAACTCGCCTGCGTGCGCGAACTCTGCTCGGAACTCGGCATCGGTCTGGATGCGGTGAGTTTCATGGGCGACGACCTGCCCGATCTGGCGGTGATGCGCGCGGTCGGGCTGTCGGTCGCGCCCGCCAATGCGCATGCGTTCACGGGCGCGCGGGCGCAGGTGCGCACGCAGGCGAAGGCCGGCGACGGCGCCGCGCGCGAGCTCTGCGATCTGCTGCTGGCCGCGCAGGGCAGTTTCGACGAACCGATCGCGACGCCGCCCACCGGAGAACGCTCGTGAGCTGGCGCGGACCGGTCATCCTGTTGCTGTTGCTGGGCGCACTCGTGAGCGGCTGGGCGGTGTGGAAACACCGCCGACCGCCGCCGGTGACTGCGACCGCCAGCGACCGCCCGGACTATGTGCTGCACGACTTCGAACTGATCTCGCTCGACAGCGAAGGCAAGGAATCCTTCACCCTGCGCGCGCCGCGCCTGGAGCGCCGCCCTGAGGACGCCACCATGTCGCTGACGACGCCGGTGTTCAATGTCCCGGACGGCAGCGGCAAATATTGGGACATCCGCTCGAAGCAGGGCTGGGTCAGCGCCGATCAGAAGGAAATCCGTCTGGTCGGCGAGGTCAAGGCCAACAGCCCGGCCGACGATCTGCGCCCGATCACCATGAATACCGAACGCTTGAACGTGTTCCCGCGCCAGAACCGCGCCGCCACCGATGACGTGGTGACCATCGTTCAACCCGGCTCTATACTCCGCGGACGCGGTTTTGCGGTGTCCACGGCCACGAAACGCTACGTGTTCCGCTCCGAGGTCAAATCCCGCTATGTCACTGTCCGTCGCTGAATCCAAGCTCCTCCGCCGCCTGCGCGCGCCCCTGTCGGCGCTGATCGCGGCCGCGGCGATCGCTGGCGCCCTGCTCCCGGGCGCCGCGTTCGCGCGCGACTCGGACCGCAACCAGCCGATGGACATCGAGTCCGACCGTCAGGAAGGCACCCTCGACGGCAACAGCGTCAACACCCTGTCGGGCAATGTCGTCATCAAGCAGGGCACGCTGGACATCCGCGCCGGCAAGGCCGACATCCACCAGCGCGGCGGCGAAGTCGTCCGCGCGGTGCTGACCGGCAGCCAGGCGTCGCTCAAGCAGCAGATGGAAGACGGTTCGCCGATGACCGCCAAGGCCGACCGCATCGATTACGACATGAACACCGACGTGATCGTGCTCACCGGCAGCTACACCGTGACCACGCCGCGCGGCACCACCAGCGGCCAGCGTCTGACCTACGACCTCAAGAGCGGTCGGATCGAAAGCGGCGGCGACAGTGGCCGCATCAAGATGACCATCCAGCCGGCAGCGCGCAAGACACCGACACCGGCGCCGAGCAAGCCCTGATGCTGGTCGCGGAAGGGCTGCGCAAGCGCTACAAGTCGCGCGAGGTCGTCCGCGACTTCGGCCTGACCCTGGACGCCGGCGAAGTCGTCGGCCTGCTCGGTCCCAACGGCGCCGGCAAGACCACCTGTTTCTACATGATCGTCGGCCTGGTGCCGGCCGATGCCGGCCGCATCGTGCTGGACGGCCACGACATCACCGGCGAGCCGATGTACGCCCGCGCCAAGCGCGGCGTCGGCTATCTGCCGCAGGAGCCGTCCGTATTCCGCAAACTCAGCGTCGCCGACAACCTGCGGCTGGTGCTGGAGCTGCGCCCCGATCTGGACCGCGCCGGCCGCGAGCGCGAACTCGCCTCGCTGCTGGAAGAGCTGCAGGTGACGCACGTCGCCGAACAGAGTGGCGCCAGCCTCTCCGGTGGCGAGCGCCGCCGGGTCGAAATCGCGCGGGCGCTGGCCGCGAAGCCGCGGCTGATCCTGCTGGACGAACCGTTCGCCGGTGTCGATCCGATTTCGGTCGGCGAAATCCAGCGCATCGTCCGTCATCTGAAGAACCGCGGGATCGGCGTGCTGATCACCGACCATCAGGTCCGCGAAACCCTGGGCATTTGCGATCGCGCCTACATCATGAGCGAGGGCGCGGTGCTGGCCCAGGGCGCGCCCGACGCCCTGCTGGCGAACCCGGACGTGCGTCGCGTGTATCTGGGCGAATCGTTCCGGCTGTAGCCGCCTGCCGTCATTGTCGTCGCGAGCCGGTTCACCCGGCCGCTGCAACGATTCCAGAAGCAGGGCGTGTCGGCCGTCACGGAAATATCGCCGAATATCTACGCAAGGATCGCGCCAAGGGCAGCCAACTGCCCACGACTAGCCCTAACATACGGACATGAAGCCACGCCTGCAGACATCGCTGGGTCAACAGCTGGTCCTGACGCCGCAATTGCGTCAGGCGCTGCACCTGCTGCAGTTGTCGTCGCTGGAGCTCGAAAACGAAATCACCCTCGCGGTCGAGAGCAATCCGCTGCTGGACTGGGATGAAGCCGACAGCGACGCCCCCGGAAGCGAGGGCGTCCCGGACGGGATGCCCGAATCCCCGACCGCGCCGGAAACGGTCAACGCCGACGAGGCTTCCGAGCACGATCGCGGCGGCGAGGACGACAGTTGGGAACCCCCGGACAGTTGGAACACCGCCAGCGGCGGCAACCACAGCGGCAGCGACGAGGACGGGATGGACCCGATGGACCGCCTGGTCCGCACCGAGTCCCTGCACGACCACCTGTCCTGGCAATTGCACCTCACCCGGCTGTCGCCGCAGGATCAGCGGATCGGCGCCGCGCTGATCGACGCCATCGACGACGACGGCTATCTGCGCGAATCCCTCGACGACATCGCCGCGATGCTGCGGCCGGAGCTGAACGTGAACGCGGCCGAAGTCGGCGCCGTACTTCGGCAGATCCAGCGTTTCGATCCGCTGGGCATCGGCGCGCGCGATCTGCGCGAATGCCTCACCCTGCAACTCGAACCGCTGTCCGACGACACCCCCGGCAAGGCCATGGCGCTGAGGATCGTGAGCGGGCCGCTGGAACGGCTGCCGAAGATCGGTGCGGACGGTCTGGCCGCCGAACTCGGCGCGCCGGCGGAAGAAGTCGCCACCGGCCTGCATCTGGTCCGCTCGCTCGACCCGCACCCGGGCGCGCAGCACGGTGGCATGAGCGCGGACACCTACATCACCCCGGATTGCGTGATCTGGCGGTATCAGGGGATGTGGCGGACGGCGCTGGCCGGCAGCCACACCCGGCTGACCATCCATCGCGGCTACGAGGGCATGATCCAGCACGCCAGCAGCAGCGACGCCAGCTATCTGCGCGGCCGCCTGCAGGAAGCCCGCTGGCTGTTGAAACACCTGGAAGCGCGCGGCGACACCCTGCTGAAAGTGGTGCGCTGCCTGATCCGCCAACAATCGGGCTTCCTCGAATTCGGCGAACAGGCGCTGCGCCCGCTGACCCTGCGCGAAGTGGCCGCCGAAGTCGGCCTGCACGAATCCACGGTCTCGCGGGCGATCTCGCGCAAGTACGCGGTCACTCCGCGCGGCACCCTGCCGTTGCGCAGCTTTTTCGCCTCCGGCATCGGCACCGAAGGTGGCGGCGAAGCCTCCAGCACCGCGATCCAATCGATGATCAAACGGCTGATCGAAGCCGAGAACCCGCGCAAGCCGCTGTCCGACGCGAAACTGGCCGACACCCTGAAAGCCACCGGCGTGCCGGTCGCGCGCCGCACCGTCGCGAAATACCGCGAAGCGATGAATATCCCGGCCTCGCACGAGCGCGTGCGGATGGCCTGAACCGGCGTCTCGAAACCGACGATTCGCGCACTTGCTTCCCCCGCCCGCTGGGGTAACCTGTCGATAGAGCGAAGATCAGGACGACCTGCCCTTGCACTCGGCACAAGTCGACCCGACCTTCATCGGTACGGAACCTCCGGCACTCATGGAGGAACCGGCATCGCGGTATCGGCGGGCTGGGCCCGGTGCCGCGCTGCGCGACCACTGCCCGGCAAACAGAGGACACCGTCGATGCGTATCGAAACCCACGGTCACCAGATCGAAGTCACTCCCGCCCTGCGCGATTACGTCGAAACCAAACTCTCGCGCCTGGGTCGACATTTCGAACATCCGATGGACGTCGTCCGCACCCAACTCAGTATCAGCAAACCCGATCACTGCGCCGAAGCCACCCTTCACGTCTCCGGTCGCACCCTGCACGCCGATGCCGCCGGCCAGGACATGTACGCCGCCATCGATCTGCTGGCCGACAAACTCGACCGACTGCTGCTGAAGCACAAGGAAAAGATGGTCGATCATCATCGCGGCGAAGGCCTCGCCCTGAATGGAGAGCTCGGCTGATCCGCTGAGGCATCAGAACCACTAGAATTTGCCCGATAGAATCCGCCCGACACGACCGCGGCTGGACAATGCGGCTTGCGCCGCATGTCCCCGCGGTCGTTTTTTTGACGACCCGTCCGTCTTCAGCGCCCCCTTCCTTTCAGCGAACGCTCCGTCCACATGAACGCCAGCATCAGCGCCCGCGACCTCTTCGACCAGCAGCAGGAACGTCTGGGCCTGCGCTGGATCGCCGGCCAGCGCGGCGAACACCGCGTACTCGAAGCCGTGGAAACGGTAGCCCGACGCCCGTCGCTCGCCGGTTATCTCAACATCATCTATCCGAACAAGGTGCAGATCCTCGGCACCGAGGAACTGGCCTGGCTCGACGCGCTCGATGCGCGCCAGCGCTGGGAGACCATCGAGAAGATGATCCAGTTCCGGCCGCTGGCGATGGTCATCAGCAAGGGCCAGCCCTGCCCCGAAGACCTGCGCGCGGCCGCAGAGGAATCCGACACGCCGCTGTGGGCGTCGCCGCGACGCGGGCACGAACTGTTCAACCATCTGCAATATCACCTCGCGCGCAAACTCGCGCCGCGCCTCACGGTGCATGGCGTGTTCATGGAGATCTATTCCATCGGCGTGCTCATCACCGGCGACTCCGGCGCGGGCAAGAGCGAGTTGGCGCTGGAACTGGTGACCCGCGGCCATCGCCTGGTCGCCGACGACGCACCCGAATTCACCCAGATCGCGCCCGACGTGCTCGACGGCGCCTGCCCCGATCTGCTGCAGGATCTGCTGGAACTGCGCGGCCTCGGCATCCTCAACGTGCGCCAGATGTTCGGCGACACCGCGGTGAAGCGGAACAAATATCTGCGCCTGATCGTCCATCTCACCCGCCCGCATCTCGAACCCCAGGCGACCGGCGGCATGGGCATGGAGCGCCTGGTCGGCGATCTGGGTTCGCGCCGGCTGCTCGACCTTGACGTGCCGATGATCACCCTGCCGGTGATGCCCGGCCGCAACCTCGCCGTACTCACCGAAGCCGCTGCGCGCGGGCATATCCTGCGCATCAAGGGCGTCGACCCGGCCGCGGCGTTCATGGCCCGCCATTCGCATTTCCTGGAACGCTCCGAGTCATGAGTACGCCCGCAGCCTCGCAGGACTCCAGCCTGATCGTCATCAGCGGCATGTCCGGCAGCGGCAAATCCATCGCTCTGCACACGTTCGAAGACCTCGACTATTACTGCGTCGACAATCTTCCGGCTGAGTTGCTGGCCGAATTCGTGCGCGGCGCCACCGGCAAGAACGATCTGCCGCCGAAACTCGCGGTCGGCATCGACGTGCGCAACCGCAACACCGATCTGTCGAAACTGCCGTCGTGGCTGTCGCAGGCCGGCGCGCTCGGGCTCGATCCGAAGCTGGTGTTCTTCGATGCCAACGACGACATCCTGCTCAAGCGTTACGCCGAAACCCGTCGCCGTCATCCCTTGAGCCATCTCGGCCTCGCGCTCGCGGACGCGATCGCGCTGGAACGGCGCATGCTCAAGCCGCTGCGCGCGCTGGCCGATGTGATCATCGACACCAGCGAACTCAACGTCCATCAGATGCGGCGCCGGGTGATCACCGAACTGGGTCTCACCGCCGACCGCACCGTCTCGCTGCTGTTCGAATCCTTCGCCTACCGCCGCGGCGTGCCCGCCGACGCCGATTTCGTATTCGATGCCCGCGGCCTGCCCAATCCGCACTGGGACGCGCGCCTGCGCCCGCTCTCGGGACGCGACAGCGAAGTGCGCGACTATCTGGACACCCAGGCCGACGTGAACGAATACACGGCGCAGGTCGCCGCATTCCTCGACAACTGGCTGCCGCGCATCCAGGCCGATACCCGCAGCTACATCACCGTGGCCTTCGGCTGCACCGGTGGCCGTCATCGCTCGGTCTATCTGGCGGAAACCCTGGCCGCGCACGCCCGCGCCCACGGCTGGCGCGACGTGGCCACGTATCATCGCGAACTCGAGTGAATCGCGTTCCGGGGCTGATCGCAGCCCCGGAACGCACGATCAACGACTGCTCGCCTCATGCGCTCAGGTCGCGAGCGCCAGCCCTTCGGGCAGTTTCCACACTTGCCCAAGCTTGACGATGTAAGTGTGGCCGAACGAGATGTAGGCGCTCACCGGCGTCGGCGAAAAACCGAAGCCCAACGCGAAACAGAACCCGGCCGGCAAGGAATGATTGCGCGGGCTCATCTCCCAATAGAACGAAATGGTGACGCTGGGGCCGAGCGGGAACTTCGGGCCCAGGCTGCGCCCGACCGAAATATTGATCCCGAACGAACTGCCGCTGAAACCCTTGGTGCCGGTCCAGAACACATACACCGGAATCGAGAACGAAATCCCCGCGAACAGCCCCAGATCGACGCCGCCGCTTCCGAACCAGCCCACTTCGCCGCCGCCGGTGATGTAGAAACCGGTCGCCCCGGCGATCCCCGCGCCGACGCCGGCCTGCCCCGAGATGCCGAACGCCAACAGCAGCTTGTTCGGATCGAACGCATCATCTTCCGCCTGCAGCGCTTCCGCGCTGATCCTCACCGCATCGATGTAACCCGCGGCATTGACCAGCCACATCACCGTGCGCACCACGGCCGAGGTCACCGGATCGTTCTGGATGAAGCCCGGGTTCGGCGCGGGATACTGGCGCTCGGGCGTATTCCTGATATTGGCCGCCAATTCCGAGGTGATGCCGTCGGCGACGATCCTGCCGGGTTCGAGCTGCGGCCACGGACGGCCGTAGGCGACCGACAGTTTTCCGCCGCGCGTATCGTTGAACGGCCAACCGCATCTGAGCTGCGCATCGACGAACAATTCGCACTTCGAAACCTGCACGCCAGCCGTCAACCGTGCCTGATATCCCAGAATATCCGGCCCTTCGATGGTGATCGCCGGATTGTTCTGATTGATCGTCGCCGAACCCAGATCGTGGGTCTCGCCTAACAGCTTGAGGCGCATGCCGACCGTGATGCCGCGCACGCCCAGCGCCCAGTACACGTGCAAACCGCCCAACCATCCAAGATCGATGATCGGAATTTCGCCGTTCGTCATGATCTGTGGAATGACGGTGGACTGCATCCTTTCGATCGCGCCGATCTCGCTGCGCGTCGGCAACTTGTCGATATCGAGACCTCTTTCGAGGAGCTCCGCGGGGACTTCTTCAATTGAAAAGCGATCATTATTCATCGTCGAATCCTTTCCGGTTTGATGGAAAACGGTCGAGCCGGACCGTTGGCCGCTTCCTGCAGCAGACGCGAAAAACGTGATGCGAGAACGTCCCCTGTCGCCAGCACCGCAGACCGGTCGGCCCATTCGCCGGTCTCCCGCCATCGAATCCCATCGATGGCGCCAACACATCGGACTCTACTCCGCCCGCACCCGCCTTACCCGCGTCGCAGCGACCAGAACGGGATGTCGCGACGCAGCCGGTAGCCCATGCGTGCGTACATGCTTTTCGCGCGCGGATTCTCGTGGCTGACATGCAGATACGGCGTGCGGCCTTGCGCCAGGATGTCGTTGCTCAGCATCGCGGTGATCCGGCGGGCATAGCCGCGGCCGTTGAAATCCGGATGCGTGCAGATCGCGCTGACCTCCTGGAATTCAGCGGTGCCGAGACGTTCGCCCGCCATCGCCGCCAGCCGGCCGTCCACATAGATGCCGAAATAACGCCCCATTTCCATGGTCCGCGGGCGGAAATAATGCGGGTAGACCAGCGCGGTCAAGGCGAGCACATCCGCCCGTTGCGCCGACGACAGCGGCACGATCCCTGGACCGTCCTCCACCGCCAGCGGCTCGGTACGGATCATCTGCGCGAGATCGCCGAAGGCCTGCAGCCGCCAGCCCTCCGGCACGTTCGGCGCCACGCCGAGCAGATACACGCTCTCATCCTCCGCGATCAACGCCTCCAGCGCGTCGCCGATATCCGCATCGGCATCCGCCACGCCCAGGAAGGGCGCGAACGCCGCCGGATACCGCGCAACTTCGCCGACGCGATGTGCGATATCGGCGTGCCGGCTGCAGAGCGCGGACCAGAACGGATTGTCGAGATCGGACGACATTTCCGGGATTGTAGCCGCTCGCCTCAGTGCGCGGCGGCGTGCAAGGCATCGCTGGCATCGCCGCCGCTGGCATGCGCATCCAGCAGGCTGGCCACCACTTTGCGGCTACCGGTGAAGGGCTTGCGCCCATGCGCCATCTGCATGTTGTCCAGCAGCATCACGTCGCCCGCCTGCCACGGAAAACTCATTTCCGCCGATTTGAACGCATCCCTGATCGCCTGCAGGTCTTCCGCCGGGATCTCGCTGCCGTCGCCGAAGAACGTATTGCGCGGCACCCGCTCGCCGTACATCTTGCGCAGGGAATCGGCGACCTGCGGCTGCAGATTGGAAATGTGGAAAAGATGCGCCTGATTGAAGAACACCCGCTCGCCGGTGCGCGGATGCGTCGCCAACCCCTGATTGGTCTGTTCGGTACGCAACGTGTTCGCATCCAGCCATTGATGCTCGATGCCGTTGCGCGCGCAGAACGCGGCGAGTTCATCGCGGCTCGACGTCTGGAACACCACTTCCCACGCGATATCGATGTACGGACGATAGTGGCGGACATAGCGCACGCCGAGACGCTCGAAGCGATCCAGCAGCGCGGGATCCAGCGATGCCGTGACCTTGCGGACATCGGCGATCTGCGTGGCGCCGCCGGTCTCCGGCGCAAGCAGGCAGCAGAACGCGATCTTCAGCGGCCATGCGCGCTGATACGCATTCTCGCAATGCAGTGCGATTTCCTGATCCGGCGGGTATTCGGTCGTGGTGAACACGCCTTTGCCGATCGAAGTCCGCGGCGTCGAACGATAGGTGTATTCCAGCGCGTTCGGCGAAACGCTGGCGCTGAAACGTTCGAAGTCACCGATCGATCCGACATCGAAGCCGCGGAACAGCAGGGCACCGTGTTCGATCAGACGCTCGTCCAGCATCTTCGCGTGGGTTTCCACGAACTGCGCGAGGTCGGCGCCTTCGACGAGAGGCTGGAACAGCAGGGGACCGCGATTGCCCGGAAGCAATGCGGTTTCCTTGAAATCAGGCATGACGAGACTCCTTTCAGATAATGTCCATGACCGCAACCGATGTCCTTGACCGCAAAAAACAGCGCGGCCTCGATGCGGGGAAAACGGCAAAGCCATCGCGCAGCGGACACCGCATCGCGACATTCCGACACAGGCAGACGCACATGCAGCGTCAGCGCCCGCCCGGCTTGCCCAGGCATTTTACTACGTCACTTGCGCGGATAGGTCTGCCGCGGACGGCGGCCGCGCCGGCCCAGTCCATCGGACCAATAACCGAACCACACGCCGCCTTCGGGCAGACGTTCATAGCGATGCATCACTCCATGCACGCGGGCGAGCACACCGAACAGTGCGCCGCAGATGAAACCGATGCCGTGCGCGACATAGTTGACGCTTTCGCTGCCCATCATTTGGCCCGACGTGCTCATGGTCATCCACACATCCATGCCGAACCACAGCAACACCACCCAGAACGCGCGCGCACTGAACGTGGTCAGGGTGAAGATCAACAGCATGACGCGCAATGTGATGCTGCGGTCGTAGAACATCAGGCAATAGGCGCCGGCGATGGCCGAGATGCAACCCGAAGCGCCGACCGAAGGAATCACGTTGCCCACATTGTTGTGGACATAGACCAGATCACCCAGAAAACCGCCGACGAAGTACAGCAACAGGAACCCCAGCGGCCCGATCGCATCCTCGATACTGTCGCCGAACAGCCATAAAAACAGCATATTGCCGAGCAGATGCGCGATGCCGCCATGCAGGAAATTCGCGGTAAAGAACTGGTACCAGCGCCAGTCGTCCGCCAACAGCCCGTACTGCCGGAAGAATTCATCGCCGCCCACGGACAGATTCATCACCATCCAGACGTACACGACCACGTTGGCCACGATCAGCGCGTAGACCGCCCACGACACGTGTTTGACGCGATTGTCCTGACCCCACGGCAACAGCCAGATCACATCATTCTCCTTCGAATACCGTTGAAACCTGGACCGGACCACGCAATGAAACTGCGCCCGCGCACCAGCTTATCGCGGGCATGCAAAGACTGCCACGATGCGACCTGAGCTTGAAGAATTTCACGCAGGGCCACGGATCATCGCTGCGATGATTGCGCAGCCAAGGGCCAAGGATGAAATCGCGATGAGTTTCAGAAAGCGAATCGCACGCGGGACCGATTTTTGCGCGAAACGGCGATGCCACTGCCAGGGAATGAGAAAAAGCACGGCGGTAGTCACGACAAGAATCCAGCCGAAAGCCGAAAACACTGTAGCGAAGGCCATGTGCGGCGAATGCACGAGAAACGCACCGCCGATCATGAAGCGGATCATCAGCTCGAGGTAGTGTGCGATGGCGGAACCGACAAAGCCCAACAGGAACCGGGCAGCCAAGCCGGGAGCCAGAAACGAGAGCAAACCGAGGCCGATGAGATAGATTCCGGCAAGCGCGACAAGGATCAAAGCAAGCACAGCCATCATGAGGGGTCGCCTTTCAAGAATCTCTCCCGATGCGCAATAAACGCAAACATTATTCACGGTTCGCCATCATAACTTTGCCGCGCAGCAAAGCGACGCGACGCCGACAGACACACCACCTCAGCGCTCCGGCCAATACCAGGCAGGCTGATCCAGCGTCCCCTGCCCCACGATGCCGGTTTCGCTCAGCTGTTTTTCCAGGGCCACGATATTGCACTCCGGCGCCTGCTCCAGTGCGGCGATCAAACGCGGCGCATGCGAGATCACCCACACCTGACTGCGCCGCGACGCCTGCACGATCAGGCGCGCGAGCGCAGGCAGCAGATCGGGATGCAGGCTGGTCTCGGGTTCGTTGAGGATCATCAGCGGCGGCGGCCGCGGCGTATGCAGCGCGGCGATCCACAGCAGATAGCGCAGCGTGCCATCCGACAGTTCAGCGGCCGACAGCGGGCGCAGCAGGCCGGTCTGATTGAAATAGAGTTGGAAGCGGCCGTCGCCGATCGCGATTTCCACCGCCGCCTCCGGAAGCGCATCCTCCACCGCAGCGTTCAGCGCCTGCGGATCGCCGATTTCGAGAATGGTCTGCCACGCCGCCGCCAGATCGCGACCGTCGTGGCTCAACGCAGTCGTGCGTGTGCCCAACTGCGGATGACGCGCCGGCGCGTCGGCATCGGAACGGAAGTGGTCGTAGAAACGCCAGGCGCGGATCGACTCGCGAAGCGTGAGAATTTCCGGCGCGCGCCCCGGATCGGACAACTGGGTGAACACACTTTCGAAAGTATTGAGATGTTCGGAGAGCACCCGCCATTCGCGACCGTCGCGGACCCGCACCATTCCACCGCGACGCTCGACCAGCAGATTCGAGGATTTCAGGAACGCGCCACCCCAGATCGCCTCGACCTTGATCTCGGGATCGAGCATGAAGACTGATCCGGATTTCACCGGCAAACCAAGATCGATCGCGTAGCCGAAATCCTCGCCGGCGAACCCCAGCTTCAACGACACCGGCCCGCTGCGCGGACCACCCTGCACCGGCACCTCGCGACGACGCATGCCGCGCGAGAGTTGCTCGGGCCCGGCCCACAGCGTCGACGACAACCCACCCTCGCGCGCCAGCGCATGCACCACCCCGCCCTGCGCGGTTTCGGCCAGCAGCCGCAGCGCACGATACAGATTGGATTTGCCGCTGCCGTTCGCGCCGGTGATCAGATTCAGACGCCCCAGCGGCATCGCCAGCTCGCGCAGGGAACGGTAATTCGAAACCGCCAGGGTCGTCAGCATGCGTGTGGATTCCGGGTGTGCTGCGCGTTGTAACCCGGATTGGAAGCCACGTCACGCAGGCATGCGTTCGCAGCGAAACCTACCGCTTCGGCCGCCCGGGCACGAACCGCGGGGTGCTCAACAGATAATCGCGATACGCCGGGCTGCGCTGCTGCAGATCGGCTTCCAGCAGCGGCACGCCGGAGACCCGTGTCAGCAGCCAGGTCATCAGCAGCGGCGAGAACACCGTCCACGCGCCGCCCATGCTGGCCGAAGCAATCCAGATACCCCACCAGAACACGGCCTCGCCGAAATAATTCGGATGCCGACTGTAGCGCCAGAGACCGCGATCCATCACCTCGTCCTGCGCCGTGCGCGTCGCTTTGAAGCGTGCCATCTGCCAATCAGCCACGGTCTCGAACGACGCGCCGAACGCGGCGACGACGAAGCCGATGTACGTCAACGCGCCGGCATCCTGCGCACCATTCAGGACTGGAACGACCGGCAACACGATCACCGTGGCCAGCACCGCCTGCAACAGGAAGACAAGATACAGACTCTTGAACTCGAAATTCGGTTGATTGCGCGCGCGGATGGCCTGATAGCGCCGGTCTTCGCCCTTGCCGTGATTACGCACGGTGATGTAGATCGACAAACGCAGTCCCCACGTCAGGATCAACGCGATCAACACATACGCCGCAGTGGCATCGCTGCCCATCCGCCATGCGAACAACATTGTGAACACGATGAAGAAGATCGACCACAGGCTGTCGACGATGCTCACATCGCGCAGCTTGACGCTGAGCGCCCATGCCGCGACGGCAAGCAGCGCCATCACTGCCAGCGGCAGCCACGCTTGATCGAGACCGGTGACATTCATCGATTCAGACTCCCAGTTTTCTGGCGACAGCGAAACTGATCGTACAGACCGACGCCGACAGCACCGTGCCCCAGACAAGATCGACCACGGTCACCAATACCGGAAAGTCCTTCATCAGCGCCAGACTGGTCAGATCGAACGTGGCATAGGTGACGAAGCCGAACGCCGCCCCCGCGAACAATGCATACCGCCAAGAGCCTTTCTCCAGCGCGGGCGCGATCACGAAGAACACCATGCCGGCTATGAAGATCAGATAGAACAGGACAGCGGCGAACCAGTTCACGTCGGCCTTCATCAGACCGCCGATCTGCTCACGATAGAAATTTTTCGCCAGCACGCCCAGCCACAGCATGTCGATGGCGAAGAACACCGGCAGGGTGATGGCGTAGAGTTTGATCCACATGGGGTGTGCCTCGTATTTTCCGCATCGTTTGGCAGGGTGGCCCGTCGCAGACATCGGGTCAAGACCTGGGATCGGCAGCACGCAGAACGTTTGCCCGGAACAATCGCTACGGCATTTGCGGCTCTGCGGATGCAGGCGCACGGCGGCGGCCAGTGGAGAACAGGCTGAACGTGCCTGCCCGCCATCATCCGGTGGTCATGAAAGCCTTTGGGGATCGCCGGTATCCGCTCATGGCACAATCCCGGCCGAACTTCGGACAGAACGCCTTGCCATGACCACCGAAAACACCGTGCTGCGATCCACATTCAACCCGCTGGTACGACACTACATGATCGTTTATGTCGCCTGCGTCCTGCTGATGACGATCATTTTCAGTCCGTTGATCGTGATCTGGCTGTTGGGTCCAGGGCAGTGGTGGGCCTCGCACTACTACCGCAAACTGAAATGCGAATTGGACGACCGTTTCCTCACCTTCCGCAAAGGCATTCTGTTCCAGGTCGAGAAAACCATCCCGCTCGAAAACATCCAGGACGTGACCTTCATCGAAGGCCCACTACTGAAGCAGTTCAATCTCAGCATCATCAGGATCGAAACCGCAGGCCAGAGCCCCGGGCAAGCGCACAACATGCAGCTCGTCGGCATCGTCGATGCGCATATGCTGCGTGCCGAGATCCTGCGCCGTCGCGAGCTGACGCGCAGGCATTCCGCACCCGTCCACACAAACACAGGCACCGACGACGAGCGTCATCTGGACGCGTTGATCGCAATCCGCGAGCGGCTGGACGAGATCGCGGCGCTGCTTCGCGGCCGCGATCCACACTGACGGAAACAGCCGCTAGACGTCTATCGACACCAACAATCCACCCGCCGCCGCATCGAAGCATCCCGACAACACCAATCGCTGCGCTGCATCGATGTCCGGGGCCAGGTATCGATCTTCGGTGTGCGACGGTACTTGCTCGCGCACCTGCGCATGCACGCGCTGCAGCGGCAGCGAAGTCTTCATTCCGGCATGGAAGTCCAGGCCCTGCGCTGCGGCCATCAGCTCGATGCCGACGATGTGCGCTGTGTTGTGCGCCATCTCGGTCAAACGGCGTCCGGCGAAGGTCGCCATGCTGACGTGATCCTCCTGGTTGGCCGAGGTGGGCAGGCTGTCGACGCTGGCCGGGTGGGCGAGCGATTTGTTTTCCGACGCCAGCGCCGCGGCGGTGACGTGCGCGATCATGAAGCCGGAGTTGAGCCCCGGATCGGGCGTGAGGAACGCGGGCAGGCGCGACAGCGACGCATCGATCAGCAGTGCGATCCGGCGCTCCGACAACGCACCGATCTCGGCGATGGCGAGCGCCAGCGTGTCCGCCGCGAACGCCACCGGTTCGGCGTGGAAATTGCCGCCGGAGAGCACCGACCACTGGCCGCCGTCTTCGAACAGCAGCGGATTGTCGGACACCGCATTCGCTTCGATGGCCAGCGTCACCGCGACCTGGCGGATCAGATCGAGGCAGGCGCCCATGACCTGCGGTTGGCAGCGCAGCGAATAGGGATCCTGCACGCGATCGTCGCCGACCAGATGCGACTGACGGATCGCGGAACCGGCCAGCAGTTCGCGATAGCGCGCGGCGACCGCGATCTGCCCGGGCTGGCCGCGCACCGCGTGGATGCGCGCATCGAATGGTGCATCGGAACCGCGTGCGGCGTCGACCGACATCGCACCCGACGCCAATGCCGCAGCGAACACGTGTTCGCACAGAAACAGTCCCTGCAGCGCCAGTGCGGCGGACGCCTGGGTGCCGTTGATGAGTGCCAGACCTTCTTTCGCAGCGAGCGAAATCGGCGCGATGCCTGCTTCGTGCAGCGCATCGACGGCTTCGCGTTCGACGCCGCGCACACGCACGCGACCCTCGCCCATCAGCGCGAGCGTCATGTGCGACAGCGGCGCGAGGTCGCCCGATGCGCCCACGGAACCTTTGGCGGGAATGCACGGAAGGATGCCCGCGTTGTACGCCGCGATCATCGTCTCCAGCACCAGTGGACGTATGCCAGAAAAACCGCGGGCGAGGCTGGCGATCTTCATCGCCAGAATCAATCGCACCACGCCGTCGTCCATCAATCCGCCGACGCCTACCGCATGCGAGCGGATCAGGTTGGTCTGCAATTGTTCGAGGCGATCTTCGGCGATGTGCGTGCTGGCGAGTTTTCCGAAACCGGTGTTGATCCCGTACGCAGGCTTGCCGGCGGCAACGATGTCGCGCACGGCATCCGCGGAACGGCGCACGCCGGCCCATGCGGAATCGTCGAGCGCGATGCGCGCGCTGCCGTCCCAGATGGCGCGTAGTTGCGACAGCGCAATGCTGCCCGGAATGAGCGAGATGCTGTTCATGATGAGATATCTTCCTTTGTCGTGTTCAGCGCAGCATCGGCAATTTCAGGCCCTGCGCTTTCGCACAGGCCTTCGCGATTTCGTAACCCGCATCGGCATGACGCATCACGCCGGTGCCCGGGTCGTTCCACAGCACGCGGGCGATGCGTTTGTCGGCTTCGGCGCTGCCGTCGCAGACGATCACCACGCCGCTGTGCTGGCTGAAGCCCATGCCGACGCCGCCGCCGTGATGCAGCGACACCCAGGTCGCGCCGCCGGCGACGTTGAGCATGGCATTGAGCAGCGGCCAGTCGCTGACCGCATCGCTGCCGTCCTGCATTGCTTCGGTTTCGCGGTTCGGCGAAGCGACGCTGCCGGAATCGAGGTGATCGCGGCCGATCACGATCGGCGCCTTCAGTTCGCCATTGCGCACCATTTCGTTGAACGCGAGGCCGAGCTTGTCGCGCAGGCCCAGGCCAACCCAGCAGATGCGCGCCGGCAGACCCTGGAAGCTGATGCGTTCGCGCGCCATGTCCAGCCAGCGGTGCAGATGCGCGTCGTCGGGAATGAGTTCCTTCACCTTCGCATCGGTTTTCGCGATGTCCTCGGGATCGCCGCTCAGCGCGACCCAGCGGAACGGGCCAACGCCGCGACAGAACAGCGGCCGCACGTAGGCCGGCACGAAACCCGGGAAATCGAAGGCGTTCTTGCAGCCGACCTCGAACGCCATCTGGCGGATGTTGTTGCCGTAATCGAAGGTGGGAATGCCCTGCGCCTCGAAGGCCAGCATCGCTTCGACGTGGACGCGCATCGATTGTTTGGCGGCAGCCACCAGTTCTTCCGGCGCGGTCTTCTGCTTGTCGAACCATGCTTCCAGCGTCCAACCGGCGGGCAGATAGCCGTGCAGCGGATCGTGCGCAGAAGTCTGGTCTGTGACCGCATCCGGACGCACGCCGCGACGCACGAGTTCGGGCAGGATCTCGGCGGCGTTGCCGAGCAGCGCGATGGATTTCGCTTCGCCGGCCGCGCAGTATTTTTCGATGCGCGCGAGCGCGTCGTCGAGATCGGTCGCCTGTTCGTCGACATAGCGCGTGCGCAGGCGCATGTCGATGCGCGACTGCTGGCATTCGATGTTCAGCGAGCACGCACCGGCCAGCGACGCAGCCAACGGCTGCGCGCCGCCCATGCCGCCAAGGCCGGCGGTGAGGATCCACTTGCCGGTGAGGTCACCGCCGTAATGCTGACGGCCCATTTCGACGAAGGTTTCGTACGTGCCCTGCACGATGCCCTGACTGCCGATGTAGATCCAACTGCCGGCGGTCATCTGCCCGTACATCATCAGACCTTTCTTATCGAGCTCGTTGAAATGCTCCCAGGTCGCCCAGTGCGGCACGAGGTTGGAATTGGCGAGCAGCACGCGCGGCGCATCGGCGTGGGTGGGAAATACGCCGACCGGTTTTCCGGACTGGATCAGCAGAGTTTCGTTGTCTTCGAGATTGCGCAGCGATTCGAGGATGGCGTCGTAGCAATCCCAGTCGCGCGCGGCGCGGCCGATGCCGCCGTAGACCACCAGATCTTCAGGACGCTCGGCGACTTCCGGATCGAGATTGTTCTGCAGCATCCGGTAAGCGGCTTCGCTCAGCCAGGATTTGCAGGTCTTCTCGGCGCCGCGCGGCGCGCGGATGACCCGCGACGGATCGTGACGATTGTTCGATGAGCTCATGACGGTTTCCCTGCGCTGCGGGCGCGTTGTCTGCAATGGGAAAATAGTGCGCCGCGACGTGAGGCATCGCCAGCGGTCGGGAGCCAGAATTGCAGGCTTGACGACTCATTCCCCATGTTTTTTGCCATCCGGGGCACAAAATGTATACGCTGTATACATGAGCCCGCCCAGCGCATCGCAAAATACAGCCGACCGCATTCTCCATGCAGCACGCAGCGTATTCGAGCGCGAAGGCGCGGCGGCGATGAGCATGCGTCGCATCGCGCAGGAGGTGGGGCTGACACCGATGGCGATCTATCGCCACTTCCCGAACCGCGATGCGCTGTTGAAACGGGTCTGCGACGACAGCTTCCACGAGATCGCGCATCACTGGCACGCACGCAATCGCGGCCCGGACGTGATGACCCGGATCGTCGCGCTGCAGGAAATCTATCTCGACTACGCCCTCGCCTACCCGCATCTGTTCGATCATGCGTTTTCCGCGCGCCGCGAGGACGCACGACGCTATCCCGAGGACTTCCGCGCCCGACGTTCGCCGACCTTGAACGAAGTCGCCGACGCGGTGGCCGATGCGCAGACCGCCGGCGTGCTGAAACCCGACGACCCCTGGGAAGTCGCATTGACCCTGTGGGCGCATTCGCACGGTTTGATCGCGCTGTATCGCGCCGGACGTTTCAGCTGCGACGCTAAGGAATTTCGCGCGCTGCACAAGCGCGCACTGCAGCGGTTACTGGATGGCTTGGCCATTCAAGGCACGCAGGATTGATGTCCGAAAACGGCGAGTCCACGCCGCCGCTCCGGTCTATCATCGCGCCATGGACACCGAATCCGCGCACAACGACACGCTTCCGCCACGGGATGTCTGCTTCCGTGCGATGGCCGCGAAAGACCATCGCTTCGACGGCTTGTTCTTCATCGCGGTGCGCAGCACCGGCATCTATTGCCGGCCGGTCTGCCCCGCACCCGCACCAAAGCGCCAGAACATCACTTTCTATCCGAACGCCGCGGCCGCCACCGCCGCCGGTTATCGCCCCTGCCTGCGCTGTCGCCCGGAACTGTCGCCAGAAGCCCATGCGCAGGTGCGCGAGGACGCGGTGCGACGGGCGCTGGCGATGATCGCCGAGGGTGCGCTGCAGGACGATTCATGCGAGACGCTGGCGACGCGCGTAGGCCTGAGTTCACGCCAACTGCAACGGGTGTTCCTCGCACACGTGGGCGCGACCCCGCATGCCGTACACGCCACGCGCCGCCTGCTGCTGGCGAAGCAACTGCTCACCGAAACCGCACTGCCGGTGACCGATGTCGCGCTCGCCGCCGGTTACAACAGCCTGCGTCGCTTCAACGCCGCGTTCAAGATCGGTTGCGGCATGCCGCCTAGCGCGATCCGTCGGCAGAAGTCGGCGGCGGCCGCGCCCAGCGGCACGCTGACGCTGCGCCTGGGCTATCGCCCGCCGCTGGATTTCCCGCTGCTGCTGGGCTTTCTGGCCAAACGCGCGATCCCGGGCATCGAGCGCGTGAACGCGGACAGTTACGAACGCGTCGTCGGTGTCGGCGGCGTCGACGCAGTGAACACCTCGGCGTGGATCCGGGTCAGCGCCAGCGCGACGCGCCCCGAACTGCAGCTCGAAATCAGCGAAGCCGATCCGCGCGCGATCCCCGACATCGTGCGTCGGGTACGACGGATGTTCGATCTCGACGCCGACCTGAGTGCGGTGCATGCGGTATTCGCCGGCGACCCCGTGCTGGAACGCGCGATCGCGCTGCATCCCGGGCTGCGCGTGCCTTGCGGCTGGGATGGTTTCGAGCTGGCGGTGCGCGCGGTACTGGGCCAGCAGATCAGCGTGGCCGGCGCGACCACGCTGGCGCGGCGACTGGTCGACACCTGGGGCACGCAGCGTGCGGAGACGGCAACGCCGCACCCCGGTCTGGATCGCGCATTCCCGTCGCCGGAAAGTCTGCGCGATGCGCCGCTGGAAAGCATCGGCCTGCCGCGCACGCGCGCCGCGACACTGCGGGCGCTGTCCGCGGCGGTCGCGGAAGGACGACTGTCGTTCGAAGCGGGACAAACACTCGAAACCTTCGTCGAACGCGCGACCGCGCTGCCGGGCATCGGCGCGTGGACCGCGCAGTACATCGCGATGCGCGCGCTGGCGCTGCCCGATGCGTTCCCGGCCGGCGATCTGGTGCTGCAGCAGCGATTGGCGCCGCCCGGCCTTGCGCGCCTGAGCGAACGGGCGACCGAAGCGCGCTCGCAGGCGTGGCGGCCGTGGCGCGCGTATGCGGTGCTGCATCTGTGGCATCTGCCGGCCGACATCGCGCGCACGGAGGCGGCATGAGCACTCTCTTCTTCGAACGCTTCGACACGCCGATCGGCACACTGACCCTCGCCGCCGATGCCGACGGTCTGCGCCATATCGAATTCCCGGACAACCGCCACCCGGTGGATCGCGAGGGCTGGATTCCCGGCGCCAGCGGTGCGGCTGCGGATGTCCTGCGCACGACGCGCGAACAGTTGCGCGAGTATTTCGAGGGTACGCGACACGTTTTCGATCTGCCGCTGAGGCCGCAGGGCACCGCGTTCCAGATGGACGTGTGGCGGACGCTGGCGACGATTCCCTGGGGCGCGACCTGGAGCTATGGCGATCTCGCCCGGGTCATCGGCAAACCCGATGCGGTACGTGCGGTCGGTGCGGCGAACGGACGCAACCCGCTGCCGATCGTGCTGCCCTGCCATCGCGTGATCGGCGCCGACGGCAGTCTCACCGGTTTCGGCGGCGGGCTGCCGATCAAAGCGGCGCTGCTGCGACTGGAGGGCGCGCTGCCGACACAGCGCAACGGCGAATTGTTCGGCTGAGCCTGCTCAACCGAGCCTGCTCAACCGAGCTTGATCGACCGAACTCGAACGAACGACAGCGCAAAAAAGAAAACGCCCGGCTGGGGCCGGGCGTTCGGTGCGAAACGGATCGCGATCAGCGTATCGAAGTATCGAGGCTGCGCAGTGCGTCGGCGAGATTGATGTGACCGCTGCGATCCAGATCGTCGCTGGTATAGACGCGGCCGAAACCGTTGGCGCAACGCTGCGGCTTGCCCTCTTTCTCGGCGCGCAGGTTCTGTGCGGCGACGATGCGCGAACCGGTGTTGCGCATGCAGGTGCGGAGGGGTTCGCGGGCAGGCGCTTCGACTTCGGCGGCCTGGACGGTTTCGGTTTCTCCGCTTTCCTTGGCGACGGTCACGGTCTGGGCGGCGGCGGCACCGGCGAAGGCGGTCAACAGGACGGCAAGCAGAATACGGGTCATGACGGCGGCTCCGGTGTCCAAGAAAGCGATGACCGCACCTTACGCCGCCCCGCGGTCGTTTGCCTGAACACGGGCGGCATTGTTAAGCACTTCGTCAGCCAGTCGGGCCGCTGGACCAGACCCGCCCGCCGTTGCCGGCACCGGCCGTATCGGGAACCCGGCGAATTCGAAGTCGTCGAAATGCTGCCGCCATCGTCGGCGTTTATCATCCCGGGATGAAGTCACGCACCACATCTCCCCAGACCGCACCGCATGCGCCCGTACAGCCTGCCTGGCGGGTCGCGGTGCTGGTCGCAATGCTCATCGCGAGCCTCGTCCCGATCCTCCTCGCCGGTTGCGCCAGCCAACCGTCGCCCGGCTCGACAGCCACGACGACCGCTGCCGCTACCCGCGAACCCGAGCTCGTGATTCTGGCGTCGATCGACGGCCTGCCCGCCTCGATGCTCGGCACCGGCCTGCTGCCCACGCTCGACCGCATCGCCGCCGAAGGCGTTCGCGCCGAATGGATGAATGCGAGTTACCCCACGCTGACCTTTCCGAACCACTACACCCTCGTCACCGGACTGCGCCCGGACCATCACGGCGTGATCCACAACAATATGATCGACGCGCAGTTGGGCCGTTTCGTGTCGAAGGAAGCGAGCGCCGACGACGGCCGCTGGTGGGGCGGCGAACCGATCTGGTCGACCCTGCAGAAACAGGGCGGCATCGCCGCGACCATGTTCTGGCCGGGTTCGCGCGCCGAAATCGCCGGGCAGCGGCCGCGTTACAGCCGCGCATTCGACAAGACCGTGACCGCGGACGGGCGCGTCGACCAGATCCTGACCTGGCTGGATCTGCCGCAGGCGCGGCGTCCGCAACTGATCACGCTCTATTTCGACCAGTACGACGTGGCCGCGCACATGGCCGGCGCGCGCTCCGAGCCTGCGCTGGCATCGCTGCGCGAGATCGACGCCGCGCTGGCGCGGCTGCTGGCGGGGCTGCACGCGCGCGGCCTGCGCGGGCGCACCGATCTGATCGTGCTGTCCGACCACGGCATGGCCGACGTGCCGCGCGACAACATCCGTTTCCTCGACGACCGGCTGGACGCCTCGGCCTACGAATTGCGGTCGTGGGGGACGCTCGTCGGCATCGTGCCGAAACCCGGCCGCGGCGACGAGGTGGAGCGCGCCTTTCTCGGACAGCAGGATCATTACCACTGCTGGCGCAAAACCGAACTGCCGGCGGCGTGGCGCTACGGTCGCCATCCGCGGGTGGCGCCGATCGTGTGCCAGAGCGAGGTCGGCTGGCGCGTGCAAACCCGTGCGAACGACCGATGGCCGCAGCCGGTGAGGGGCGAACACGGCTACGCGCCGGAAGACCCGACGATGCACTCGGTGTTCGTCGCCAGCGGCCCGGCGTTCCGCAGCGGCGTGGTGCTGGCGCCGTTCGACAACGTCGACGTCTATCCGTTGCTCGCGCATCTTCTGGATGTGAAGCCGGCGGCGAACGATGGCGATCTGTCGTCGACGGCGGCGGCGCTGCGGTAGGCGCTGTTGTAGAGCGGTCTTCAGGCCGCTAATTGCCTGAATGACGATCAGCGGCCTGAAGGCCGCTCTACAGAGGCGTGCATCACATCCCGCGGAAACGATGCAGAAACGCGGAACTGACCGGCAAAGCATCGCCACGGCCGCGCAGTTGCAGCGTCGACTTTCCGAACTCGTCCTTGCGCACGCGGTCGATCGCGGACACGCGCACCACCACGCCGCGATGCACCTGCCAGAACTCGTCGGGATCCAGTCCTGCCAGCAGTTCCTTGATCGGCGTGCGGATGATCGCCTCGCCGCCAGCGTTCACTACCCGCACGTATTTGTCCTGCGCCTGGAAATACAGCACTTCGTCGATGCCGATCATGCGCACGCTGTCGCCGACCGCGGCGCTGATCCAGCGGATCAGGCGCGCGGCGGATGGTCGCAGCCGCGTTTCGAGGGCATCGACCTCCTGCAGCGCGTCGTCCGCATGCGTGGGCGCGGCCTGCAAACGCTCGCGAATCCGCTCGACCGCGCGCTGCAGGCGTTCGGGCTGCAGCGGCTTGAGCAGATAATCGACCGCGCCGGCCTCGAACGCGCGCACGGCGTATTCGTCGTATGCGGTGGTGAACACCACCAGCGACTTCGCCGCGACCGCCGCCCGCGCCACGTCCAGACCACTGACCCCGGGCATGCGGATATCGAGGAACGCCAGCGTCGGCCGATGCGCGGCGATGGCTTCCATCGCGGCGATGCCGTCCTCGCATTCGGCGACGACATCCAATTCGGGCCAGACGATGCCGAGCATCGCGCGCAGCGCATGACGCAGCGGCGCTTCGTCTTCGGCGATGATCGCTGTGATACTCATGATCTACCGTCGTGCGACGCACTGTCGTCGAGCGGAATCCGCAGCTCGGCGCGCGCGCCGCGAGCGGGTTCGCTGATCAGTTGGAAACCCGCGCGCGCGCCATACCGCGTCTCCAACTGCGCGCGCACGTTCGCCAGACCGAGGCCGCCGCCGACGCCCGGCTGCAGGCCGAGGCCGTCGTCGATCACACTCACATTCAGCATATCGTCGTGACGCGCGGCGACGATCGTCACCACGCCCGGCCCGCGCTTGGGCTCGATGCCATGCTTGATCGCGTTCTCGACCAGACTGATGAGCAGCATCGGCGGGAACGACAGCGCGCGCAGAGCAGCGTCGACTTCGATCGCGTAACTCAGCCGCCCGCTGGTGCGCAGCCGCATCAGTTCGAGGTAACTCGCGCACAGATCGAGCTGCTGCCCGAGCGTGGAATGCAGGGCGGCTTCCTCGTCGCGCAGGCGCGGAATCGTGGCGCGCAGATAGTCGACCAGCGCATCCAGCGTGGCCTCCGCCTGCGCAGGTTCCTGCCGCACCAATGCGCGCACCGACGCCAGCGTGTTGAACAGAAAATGCGGTTCGACCTGCGCCTGCAGCACGCCGAGGCGCAGGTCCGCACTCTGTTTCTCCACCTGCAGCGCTGCCATCGCCTCAGCGTGCCGCGTCTCCTGCCATCGGCCAAGTTCGCGGAAGTAGGCGCGCAATGCAAGGCCGCCGCCGAGCGCGCCATAGACGAGCACCAGCGTCGCCAGATTCAAGGCCTGCAGCGCCGCTTTCTCCACCGGCGAGAACACTGGCGGCTTCAGCACCATGCGCACGTCTTCGCTTTTCGGGATGCTCTGCTTGAGATAGTTCGACGACCACGCATCGGCGAAGTAGCTCACGACGATACCCAGCAGCATCGCCAGCACGATGCCGAAACGCTCGCGGCGCAGCGGCCAGCCCGCATGACGCACCAGCGCCGCCAGCAGCGGTCCCGCAGAACACATCAACATGAATGCGGCGGCGAAGTGCAGCGCCGCCATCAGACCATTGCGACTGCTGCCGGTCGTGATCCCGAGACCCGCGCCGACGAAGCATGCGCATACGGCGATGACCGTGCCGAAGATCAGGCTGCGGCCGCGCAGCCATCGCCACCCGAAGACCGGATAGCGACGATAGCCCAACCACGCGCCGCCGCTGGCGACGACTTCGGTCGGCAGCGGGCGGTTCAGCGGATAAGGCGTTCGGTCCGACATGCGTTCTGGCGAGATCATTGACGCTTCCCGTCGAGGGTGTGCCCGCCCTGTTCGAGCTTGAGCGCGACGACTTTACCAGCCGCGTCGCGCTGGAAGCGAACGACGATGCCGAAGTTCGGCGCCTCGAACACATCCTTCGCCGTCGCCGCGAGCGGAAACGCGCCCTGCCCGGTCGCCTGCGCGGTCAGCGTGCCGGCTTCGGCGCGCACGGTCAGCACGAAATTCGGCATCAGCGGGTATTCGCCGGCATAGGCTTTCAACTCATCCGCCGACAATATCCGTATCGGTTTCGCCGCGGATTCGGCGGTGTCGGGCTTGCCCAACGGGATTTTCGGATCGAGCAGATGCAGGCCGAGACTGCCGAGACCGCCGCGCGCGTGCAGCGCGGTATCGGACAGGATCACCACGCCGAATTCCGTTTTCGGATCGAACGCGACGAACGACGAGAATCCGCCGGTGCCGCCTTCGTGCGCGAGGAAGGTGCGACCGTTGAGCGGCGCCAGCATCCAGTGCATCGCGATCGGCGCTTTGGCGTCGTTCGAGACCGGCGCATGGGTGAGGCGGAAGTCGGCGTCGAGCGGCTTCGGCGCGCCGCCGAACTGGCCCTGCACGTAACGCACCATGTCGTCGAGCGTCGAACGCACGCCACCGACGCCGGCAAAATCGGTCGGGAAGGTCCAGGCCGACGTGACCCTGGTGTCCGGCGTGTGACCAACGGCCGCCTTCACCGCATCCGGCCTGCGGTTGATGTAGCTGCTGTCCATGCCCAGCGGCGTGAATATGCGGGTGTCGAGCAGGGTTTCGAAATCGCTGCCGGCGCGGCGCGCGACCGCGTACGACAGCAGCATCGCCGCGAAATTGGAGTATTCGAACTTCGCGCCGGGCGCCTGCGCCAGCGGCGTGGTCGACAGCGCCTTCAGCAGCGCGGCCTCGTCCAGCTTCGAATACGGATTCTGCGGGTCGTAATCGATGCCTGCGGGAATCGCCGGCAAGCCCGAGGTGTGGGTGACGATGTGCCGCAACAGGATGGGTTTGCCTTCGAAGCTCGGCACCACGCTGTCCTTGGGCAGATACGCCGACAGCGGATCCTCGAGCGAAGCCTTGCCTTCGCGAATCAAACCGGCCAACACCGCCGCCATCATCGGTTTGCTGACCGAACCGATCTCGAACGCGGTGTTCGCGTCGATGCGCGCCGCCGGATCCTTGCCATCGGCGCAGACGTAGGCGCGGCGTACCGCGGCCTTGTCGATCACCGCGACGGCGAAACAGGCACCGCTGCGGTCGCCGTGCAGACGTTTGCCGACGGTGGCCTGCAGTTCGGCATCGGTCGTTGTGGCGGTGGCGGCCTCGGCCGCACCGGCGATCATCAGTGCGGCGGAGAACAGGATGGTCGGATAGAACAGCATGGCCATGGCGGATTCCTGGGGTCGACGGGGATGCGATCAGACTGCCCCGCATCGACATGCATCACCGGGGTTTGCGACGAACCCCCCACAGGCGGCGACGAAACCCGCTTCAGCCCGATCAGTCCAGTTCGATCAGCCGACCAGCAGCCCGCGCATCGCCGCCGCGAACCTCGCGGCGATGGCGTCGCCATCGCGATGACGACCGTCCGTCACCACTTCGCGACCGGCCACGGACACCGTGTCCACCGCGCTGCGGTTGCCGCTGAAGATCCAGCGGTCGGCGATGTCGATTTGTGTCGCGCCGACCAGCAGCGGCGATTCGCCGTCGAGCATCACAGTGTCGCCGGCCAGCGCGGCATCCGCGAAGCCGCACGATTGCGCGGCGCTGGCGCGCACGCCGGCCAGCAGCACCTCACCGACGCTGGGGCTGGCTTCGGTCGCGGCGATGTTGCGGTGACGGGTGATCAGGCGCTGGCCGTATTCGAGCCAGCGCAGTTCTTCCACCGGCGATACCGAGATGTGCGAATCCGAACCGATGCCCCAGGCGCCGTTGGCATCGAGGTAATCGCGCAGCGGGAACAGGCCGTCGCCGAGATTGGCCTCGGTGGTCGGGCAGATCGCGACCGTGGCGCCGCAGCGCGCGATGCCGACGACTTCATCCACGTCGAGATGGGTCGCATGCACCAGCGTCCAGCGCGCGTCGACATCGGCGTTGTCCAGCAGCCAGCGCACCGGACGTTCGCCGCGGATCGCGAGGCTGTCCTGCACTTCGCCGACCTGCTCGGCGATATGGATGTGCAGCCGCGCATCGCCCGGCAAGGCCGCCAACACGGCCTGCATGGCGTCCGGCGGCACCGCACGCAGGCTGTGCAGGGCGCAGCCGACGCGCAGCGTGTCGTCCTGTTCGCGATGCAGGGTTTCGAACAGGCGCAGATAGGCATCGACCGTATGCCCGAAGCGGCGCTGGCGCTCGTTGAGCGGACGACCGTCGAAGCCGCCGGTCATGTACAGCACCGGCAGCAGGGTCAGGCGGATACCGGTCTCGCGCGCGGCGGCGATCAGCGCCCGCGACATGGCGGCGGCGTCCGCATAAGGACGACCATCCGGCGCATGGTGCAGATAATGGAATTCGCAGACCGTGGTGTAGCCGGCTTCCAGCATCTCGGCATACAACTGCGCGGCCACCGCGTGCAGGGTGTCGGGGTCGAACCGACCCGCCATCCGGTACATGGTTTCGCGCCAGGTCCAGAACGAATCCGAAGGGTGGGTCATGCGCTCCGCCAAGCCGGCCATCGCGCGCTGGAACGCATGCGAATGCTGGTTGACGATGCCGGGCAGGCGCCAGTCGGCGCCGATGGGTGCGATCCGGGAATTCATGGCGGCATTGTCGCCGATTCCCGCAGCATCGCGCCCTCCTCTGGGAACCTTGTGGGAGCGACGCTGGTCGCGACGAACGACGGAAAGACCATCCGCAAGCTTTCGCGACTTCCGTCGCTCCCACAGGGCTTCCACAGAGGGGCTGGAAACACCCGCTACACTGCGCCCTGAATTCAAACCACAGGCAGATCGATGTCGGCGTTGGCAGGAATCAAGGTGCTGGAGCTGTCGCGGGTGCTCGCCGGGCCGTGGTGCGGGATGACCCTCGCCGATCTCGGCGCCGAGGTCGTGAAGCTGGAGCCGCTGGAAGGCGACGACACCCGCGGCTACGGTCCGCCATTTTTCGGAGACGCCATCGACGGCATCTCCGCGTATTTCGCCAGCTGCAACCGCGGAAAACGCTCGATCGCCGTCGATCTGCGCCACCCGGATGCGCGTCCGCTGGTCGAAGCCCTGATCCGCGACAGCGATGTATTGATCGAAAACTTCCGCGGCGGCACCGCCGAGTCGCTGGGCCTCGACTACGCGCACGCCCACGCGCTCAACCCGAGGCTGATCTATTGCGCGATTTCCGGCTACGGCCGCAGCGGTCCGGGCGCGCAACGGCCGGGTTACGACTTCGTGGTCCAGGCCGAATCCGGATTGATGTCGATCACCGGTCCCGCCGACGGCGCGGCCAGCAAGGTCGGCGTCGCCACCGTCGATCTCGCCACCGGGCTGAACGCCACCATCGCCATCCTCGCCGCGCTGCACCAGCGCACACGCACCGGCGAGGGCCAGTACATCGAACTCAGCCTGTTCGACGTGCAACTGCAGGGCCTCGCGAATATCGCCAGCAGCGTGCTCTTCACCGATGCCGAAGCGCGTCGCTGCGGCAATTCGCATCCCACCATCGTGCCGTACCAGAGCTTCGACGCCGCAGACGGCACGTTCGCGATGGCCTGCGCCAGCGACGGGCTGTGGGCGCGGCTGTGCGCGTTGATCGACCGCCCGCAGTGGATCGACGATCCGCGCTGCGCCGGCAACGCCGACCGCGTGCGCCATCGCGACTGGCTGATCCCCGAATTGGCCCAGTGCTTCACCGGCGATACCGTTGCTTCATGGCTGGCGCGCTTCGAAGCCGCCGGCATTCCCGCCGCACCGGTCAACAGCGTGCGCGACGCGGTGATGGGGCCGCTGGCGACCGCGCGCGGTCTGCGCATCGACGCCGATGGGATTCCGATGATCGCCAGCCCGCTGCGGATGTCGGCCTCGCCGATGAGCGCACCACAGCGTCCGCCACGATTGAGCGAACACGCCGAATCCATCTGCGCCGCGCACGGTTTCGACGCAGCACAGTTGCGCAGCACCGGAGCCATTCGATGAACACTGCAACCCGCTGGGACGGCCTGCTGCTCGGCGCCTCCTTGGCGACGCTCGATGGCGATCGCGGCTACGGCGACCGCGTCTATGACAGCATCGAAGACGGTGCGCTCGGCTGGAAAGACGGCCTATTGACCTTCGTCGGCCCGCGCAGCGCGCTGGCGGACGCACCGGAAGCACTGGCGAACGAAGTCATCCGACTCGACGGCGGCTGGATCACCCCCGGCCTGGTCGACTGCCACACCCACGTCGTGTTCGCCGGCGACCGCGCGCACGAATTCGAACTGCGGCTGCAGGGCGCGAGCTACGAAGACATCGCCCGCGCCGGCGGCGGCATTCTCTCGACGGTGCGCGCAGTGCGCGAGGCCAGCGAAGACGAACTCTTCATGCAATCGTTGCCGCGCGCGCAGGCGCTGCTGCGCGACGGCGCGACCACGCTGGAAATCAAATCCGGCTACGGCCTGGATCTCGACAACGAACGCAAGATGCTGCGGGTCGCGCGACGGCTCGGCGACGCGCTGGGCATCGGTGTCCGCACCACGTTTCTCGGCGCGCACGCGCTGCCGCCCGAGTTCGCAAACAATGCGGATGGCTACATCGACGCCGTGCTCGATTGGCTGCCGGCGCTGCATGCCGAAGGTCTGGTCGATGCGGTGGATGCGTTCTGCGAAAGCATCGGCTTCACGCCCGCGCAGACCCGGCGCGTGTTCGAAGCCGCACGCGCCCTCGGCATCCCTGTGAAACTGCATGCCGATCAGCTCAGCGACCTCGGCGGCGCCGCGCTGGTCGCAGAATTCGGCGGTCTGTCGGCCGATCACGTCGAATACACCAGCGAAGCCGGCGTGAACGCGATGGCTGCGAACGGTACGGTCGCTGTATTGCTGCCCGGCGCGTTCCACTGCCTGCGCGAAACGAAACTGCCGCCGATCGACGCCTTCCGCACGCACGGCGTGGCGATGGCCGTCGCCACCGATTGCAACCCCGGCACCGCGCCGCTGCTGTCGCTGCGTCAGGCGATGTCGCTGGCGTGTACGCACTTCCGGCTGACGCCGGAGGAAGCGCTGCGCGGCGCGACCGTGCATGCGGCGCGCGCGCTGGGCTTGCACGATCGCGGCGCGCTGCGTGTGGGACTGCGTGCTGATTTCGCGCACTGGAACATCCGCCGGCCTGCGGAGCTGTGCTACTGGCTCGGCGGCGAGCTTGCGGGTACCGTGTTCCTCGGTGGCCGACCTGCTGCCCATCCGCATTGAGCACCGCGAAACCCGGTATCGCCAAGGAGATTTCCATGCGCATCGAACTGTCCGCAATGCTCGCGCTGTGCGTGATGCTGTCCGCCAATAGCGCATCCGCCGCGGAAGCCACGCCGGCCGCGCGCAAACTCGCGCAGGATGCGCTCATCGTCGACACCCACATCGACTCGCCCACCGAGTTGATGAAGGCGTGGTTGGATCTGGGCGAAACGCAGCCGCGCGAGTTCGATTTCCCGAAAGCGCAGGCCGGCGGACTCGACGTGGCCTTCATGTCGATCTACACCTCGTCCGGACAGGACGACGACGGCAGCGCCGAGTCCGTCGCCAACAAAATGATCGATGCGGTCGAGAAGACCGCCCGCGACAATCCCGAAAAATTCGCCCTGCTGCGCTCGCCGCGCGATATCGAAGCGCTGCGCCGGCTCGGTCTGGTGCTGCTGCCGATGGGTATGGAAAACGGCGCGCCGATCGGCGACGACCTGGGCAAATTGAAATTTTTCTTCGACCGCGGCGTGCGCTACATCACGCTCGCCCACAGCGCGAACAACCGCATCGCCGACTCCTCGTACGCGCAGGAGAAACAGTGGAACGGGCTGAGTCCGTTCGGGCGCGAAGTGGTCGCGGAAATGAATCGTCTGGGGATGATGATCGACGTCTCGCACCTGTCCGACGCCGCAGTCGCGCAGGCCGTCGAACTCAGCCGCACACCGGTGGTCGCCACCCACTCGGCGCTGCGTCATTTCACCCCGGGTTTCGAGCGCAACCTCAGCGACGCACTGGCGAAAGCCATCGCCGCGAAAGGCGGGGTGATCCATATCCCGTTCGGCAACGCTTTCATCGATACCGCGTCGGCGGCGCAGACCCAGGCCTATTTCGCGGCCTACAACGACTACCTGCGCCAACGCACGGCCGGCAAGACCACGCAGACGGTGACCGAATTCGATGCCGAGTGGGACAAAGCGCATCCGCCGCTGCCGGTGAAGATGGAAGCGGTGCTGGACCAGATCGATTACGGCGTGAAGCTGGTGGGGATCGACCACATCGGCCTGGGCTCGGATTTCGATGGCGTCAGCGGCGCGCTGCCCGAAGGCCTGAAAACGGTCGCCGATTACCCGAACCTGATCGCGGGCCTGCAGTCACGGGGCTACAAGGACGCCGATATCCGCAAGATCCTGGGCGGCAATCTGCTGCGGGTCTGGCGTCGCGCGGAGTCGGCCGCAGCGCAGGTTCGCTGAACCCCGAAAAGCGAAAACCCCGCCGGAGCGGGGTTTCTGCGTGAAGCGAGCGGACTGGG
>CBIHKW010000021.1:0-40154 GCA_966203835.1 uncultured Thermomonas sp. | reverse complement strand
AGGGCTTCGGCTTCCTGCAGTCCAAGCCGCGCTCGGCGCTGTCGCCGGTGTTCGTGACCCCGGACGAACTGGGCGATGCCTGGCAGGGCAACAAAGTGCATCTGCCGCTGCTCACCCACATCAACGGCGCCTGGTTCGGCGCGCCCGAAGCCGGCATCGACATGCAGTTCGATTTCGCCCAACTGGTCGCGCACGCGGCCAAGACCCGGCCGCTGTCGGCCGGCACCATCGTCGGCTCCGGCACGGTGGCCAACGAGGACACCTCGCGCGGCGCCTCGTGCTTCGCCGAGAAGCGCACCGTCGAGACGCTGGAGACCGGCAAACCGATCACGCCCTTCATGAAGTACGGCGATGTGGTGCGGATCGAGATGCGCAGCCGCGATGGGCAGGATATCTTCGGTGCCATCGAGCAGCGGATCGAGTCGTCGGCAGCCTGATGTCGACCGGTTGCGCAGATGCGCCGCTCACCCTGGAGGCCTTGCGTGATCGGGCTGCCTCTGGCGAGCGTTTCAGTTATCTGTGTTTCTGGGGCCATCGTCCACGTGCCGATGGCCGCGCCAGTGCCGCCTGTTTCAGCCAATGGTACGACGCGCCGTTTGTCGTCGAAGACCAGCGTTACGCGACCGCAGAACATTGGATGATGGCGGAGAAGGCGCGTCTGTTCGGCGACGAATCCGCGCTTGCCCGGGTGTTCGCGAAGGACGATCCGGGCGCTGCCAAAGCGGCCGGGCGCAGCGTACGCAACTTCGACGAAGCCCTTTGGCTGGAACACCGTTTCGGGATCGTGGTGCGCGGCAACCGCGCCAAGTTCGAACAACATCCCGCGCTGCGCGATTTCCTGCTCGGCACCGGCAGGCAGGTGTTGGTCGAAACCAGTCCCGTCGATGCCGTCTGGGGCATCGGGCTGGCGGGCGGCGACCCGTGCGCGCAGGATCCTGCGTCCTGGCTCGGGCTCAATCTGCTCGGTTTCGCGTTGATGGCCGTACGGGCGGGAGTCACCGCAGTCGATTGAGCGGCCGACCGGCCGTCGCGTTATGCTCGGCCCGAGCAGACATGGGGCCGGAACATGCAGGCGATGCAAAGAATGCGTGTCGGAGCGGTGGCGCTCTCGCTGCTGGCCTGGGTCGCACTGTTGCTGCAACTGGGGCTGAGCCTCCGCCTCGTCCACGCGCAGGGCGGCACTGCCATCGATGCGCTGGTGATCTTCCTCGGCTATTTCACGATCCTGAGCAATCTGTTCGTCGCGCTGACCGCCGGCGCGTCGGCGCTGTCGCCGGATTCGCGGCTGGCATCGCCGATGCTGCGCGGCTGCGCCACCACTGCGATCGTGGTGGTGGGCCTGGGCTACCACCTGCTGCTGCGGCAGATCTGGGATCCGCAGGGCTGGCAGTGGGTCGCCGACAATCTGCTGCATTACGCGGTGCCGATCGCCGCGCTCGCGCACTGGCTGTGGTTCCCGCCGCAGGTGCGGCTGCCGAAGCGCGCGCCGCTGCTGTGGGCGCTGTATCCGGCCGCGTATCTGGGGTATGCGCTGGTCCGCGGCGAATGGATCGATGCGTATCCCTATCCCTTTATCGACGTGCCTGCGCTGGGTTATCCGCGGGTCTTCGCCAATGCCGCTGGGCTGATGCTGGTGTTCCTGGCGGCGGGCGCGCTGCTGCGCCTGGCCGCGCGTCGGCGCTGAGCGCCGCGCGGCAGACGGTCGCTTCCCCGCGGAGCCGTTGCGGGGCTATCGTTGTCGGGCCGCGTCGCGGCCCTGGTCATCATACGGAGCAGTCATGAGCGATTCCCTGCGGTTGTACGGTTACTGGCGCTCCAGCGCGGCCTACCGGGTGCGGATCGGCCTCAATCTCAAGGGGCTGGCCTACGAATCGGTACCGGTGCATCTGATGCGCGATGGCGGCGAGCAGCATTCGGCCGCGTTCGCGGGCGCCAATCCGCAGAAGCTCATCCCGGTGCTGAAGCACGGCGAACGGGTGATCCGGCAGTCGCTGGCGATCCTGGAATACCTCGACGAAACCTGGGCCGGGTCGGTCGCGCTGTTGCCCGCGACCGCGCGCGAGCGGGCGCGGGTACGCTCGCTCGCGCTGATCGTGGCCTGCGACATCCACCCGCTGAACAATCTGCGGGTGCTGCAATATCTGGAGCGCGAGTGGAATGCGCCGCAGCCCGAACGCGACGAATGGGTGCGGCACTGGATCCGCGAGGGGTTCGATGCGTTCGAAGCGCTGCTGGTCGACGACCCCGCCACCGGCGCGTTCTGCGAAGGCGACGCGCCGACGATCGCCGATTGCTGCCTGATTCCGCAGGTCTACAACGCCCGCCGTTTCGGCGTGGACATGACGCCGTACCCGACCATCCGCCGGATCGAGGCCGAATGTCTCGCACTGCCGGCGTTCGACGACGCCCGGCCCGAGAAGCAGGCGGACGCGCCGCCGGCGTAGAGCTTGCCCCGGACTCGATCCGGGGGCGGGCCCTGGCCCGCCATTGCGAGGATGCCGATGGCTGAGCACGCGCGGCGGGCGGAGCGGTTCCGATCATCCCGCGGGGGCCAAGGCCAGCCCCGCATCGATGGGCAGACGCATTCCGGCACCCGCAAACGAAAACGCCCCGGCATTCCGGGGCGTTTTTTCTGGCATGCGTGGCGATCCGGTGCGGCATCTCACTGCGAGAACGACGACCCTCCCTCGCTGCCTTCGAACGCCACCGCGTACGGATCGTGTTCGCCGCCGCCACCTTCGGACAGGCGGAATTTCAGCGCCAGACCATCGCGGGAGTCGGCCGCGCGCAGCGCCTGCTCCATTTCGATCTTGCCTTCCTTGCACAGCCGGAACAGGCACTGATCGAAGGACTCCATGCCTTCCTCCAGCGTCTCTTCCATCGCCGCCTTGATTTCATGCACCTGACCGCGGCGCAGCAGGTCGCGGATCATCGGCGTGTTGATCAGCACTTCCACCGCCGGGATACGCCGGCCGTCGGTGCCCACCACCAGACGCTGGCTGATGACCGCCTTGAGGTTCAGGGCGAGGTTCATCAGCACATTCTTGTGCGCGGTTTCCGGGAAGAAGTTGAGGATGCGCTCGATGGTCTGGTCGGCGTTGTTGGAGTGCAGCGTCGCCAGGCACAGATGCCCGGTTTCGGCGAAGGCGATGGCGGCCTCCATCGTCGTGGCGTCGAGGATTTCGCCGATCAGGATCACGTCCGGCGCTTCGCGCATCGCGTTCTTCAGCGCGCTGTGGAAGGCGTGGGTGTCCAGGCCGACCTCGCGCTGGTTGACGATCGATTTCTTGTGCTTGTGCAGGTATTCGATCGGATCCTCGATGGTGAGGATGTGGCCCGCCGCGGTGGTGTTGCGGTAGTCGATCATCGACGCCAGCGAGGTCGATTTGCCCGAGCCGGTGGAACCGACGATCAGCACCAGACCGCGCGGCGCCATGATCACGTTCTTCAGCACCTGCGGCAGCTGCAGTTCCTCGATGCTGGGGATCACGCTGCGGATCGCGCGGATCACCATGCCCACTTCGCCGCGCTGCTTGAACACGTTGACGCGGAAGCGCCCGGCGTCGGCCAGCGACAGCGCCATGTTCAGCTCGAGGTCGCGCTCGAACTCGGGCACCTGGCCCTCGTCCATCAGCGAATAGGCGATCTTCTTGACCATGCCCGGGGGCAGGCCGGTGTTGCCGAGCGGATAGAGCTTGCCTTCGACCTTGATATGCACCGGCGCGCCGGTGGTCAGGAACATGTCGGAGGCATTCTTGTCCGTCATCAGCTTCAGGAAATAGCCGATGTCCATCGATGAACCTCCCCGTGTCTGATATCTGTGTAATGATTTTTGGATGCGGCGGCCGGATCGCTGCATTGCATCGGCCGGACAGGCTGATGACAATGACCCGGTGTCATGATCGGGATACGACAACGATCCGACCACCACCGGCTCTGCGACCAACACGATCCACTACCGACACGCACCCCATGCCCTCAAGCTTCGCACAAATGTCGCGCATCTCGCAGTACCCGCGCCGGGTGCGAGGAAACACCTCCGCGACGCGGTTCGTGATCGCGTTCACGCTTCTGCTGCTGGTCGCTCCGATCATGGCGGCGGCGCGGACACCGCTGCCGACCCACGAACTGGCCGCGGCCCAGTCCGCGGTGGCGCGGGCCGAGGGCGCGGACGCGGCCCAGTACGCAGGCGAGGCGCTGCTGCGCGCCAAAACCGCCTTGAGTCAGGCCCAGGCGGCGCTGGCCGCGCGCAAGGCGGCCGACGCCAGCGGGCTGGCGCAACTGGCCGCGGCCGAGGCCGATTACGCCTACGCCCGCAGCCGCGATGCCACCCAGCGCAATGAACTGACCCGCCGCCGCAACGAGATCGGCGAACTGCGCCAGCGTCTGGGCATCGGCGGCACGCCGTGAAGACCTTCCGCGGCCCGACCGCATGGGCGCTTGCGCTGTCGTTGGCCCTGCCGTTCGCCACCACGAGGGCCGCCGAGCCCGACCCGGATGTCGCCCGGCTCGGCCAGCGCCTGCAGGCCATCGACACCGACCCGCAGCGCAATGCCTTCGCCGCCTACGAGCGCTTGCAGGCCCGGCAGGCGGTGCAAGCGTTGCAGGCGGCCAAGCGCAAGCAGAAACCGCTGGCCCTGCAGATCGCCAGGATCCGGGTCGAAACCGCCGAAATCGCGTCGCGCACCGAATCTGGCGGCGCCGAGCTGCAGCGGTTGGAGATCGAGCGCAGCGAACTGCTGGTGGAAGCCAGCCGCCGCGACGCCGAGCGCGCCCGCGCCGAGTCCGAGCGCCTGCGGATCGAGGCGCAGATCCAGGCCGAGGAAACCGCGCGTCTGCGCGAAGCCGTGGAGGCCGAGTCGCGGAATCGCGTGGAGGCCGAGGGGCTGCTGGACACCGTGGCCGGCAGCGAGACCGAGAAGCTGCGCCTGGCGCGCGAGCGGGAGGCCGAACTGGCCCGGCGCGAGGCCGAATTGACCGCCGGTGGCCCGCTGCCGGGAGAGGCCGCACCCAAGCCCCCCGCCAAGCCGAAACCGAAACCCAAGCCGAAACCCAAGCCGGCCCGGCGTTGATCGGCGACGCTGCGTTTGTCCGAAAACGCATGGATTAACAATTATTTACATGCATCCGCCCGCCCTGCGTCGAGGGGCGAGGCGGGTCCGACAGGTGTTCCTGACCGAGCCGTACAGGTCTTGCTTGCCGAGCGTCGGGGAGAGGAGTAGGGTCGGTTTTGCCGGAGGTCCATCCGTCCTCCGGAGGACGAGCAGAGCCGATGACGCCGACGCACGATTCAATTCGGAAAAATCCAATCCAGCACGCCTCCCCCCGGGAGAATGCCGCCGCAAGCAAAGTGCTTGCGAACGCTCCGGTCCGGAGCGTTCGCAGCGTGATCCCGAAGCTCGTCCCCGCAGCGCCCCGTGCCGTTCCTGGCCGGGGCGTTCTGCATTTCGTCCCCGCTTCAAATCCCAACCCCCACCCCCAGCGTCCCAACCCCCACCCTTTCCACCCTGCGATCCGGCCGTCCTGGCCCGGTCGCTCATCGTCCTGTGAGGAGGAATCCATGTTCGAAGGGCAGCCCCAGACCGAAGTCGAAGCCTTGTTGAAGGCCAATACCGAATTCCGTCAGCTCTATCACCGTCACAAGGAACTCGACAAACAGGTGCTCGACGCCGAACTCGGCGTGTTGCCGATCGACGACACCCGTCTTGTGCAGATGAAACGCGAGAAGCTGGCCGCGAAGGATCGCCTGACCCGGATGTACGACGCGCTGCACCACTGACGCTCAGCCCCCGCAATACCCGGACGGCGACCGGCGCGGCGCGCGCCCGTCGCCGTTCGTCCTTGTCCGTCCCCCCGAAGCGACCCGGTTCCTGCGTGTCATGCCGCGCCCGCGTGGCCGACGATGCGATAATCCGGCCTTTCCAATCCGAACTGGGCCGGCATGTCGAATTCCCCGTCGAACGATTCCCCGATCCGCGAGCAAGCCGTCCATAAGCCGGCCATCAGCGACTCCGTGCTGGACCTGATCGCCGACACCCCGATCGTCCGCGCCCAGCGTCTCGACACCGGCCTCTGCACGCTGTATCTCAAGCTGGAATGCCAGAATCCCGGCGGTTCGATCAAGGACCGCATCGGCCTGCGCATGATCGAAGCCGCCGAGCAGCGCGGCGACATCCAGCCCGGCGCCACCCTGGTCGAAGGTACCGCCGGCAACACCGGCATCGGTCTGGCCCTGGTGGCCCAGCAGAAGGGCTACCGCCTGCTGCTGGTCGTCCCCGACAAGATGAGCCGCGAAAAGATCTTCAACCTCAAGGCCATGGGCGCCGAAGTGGTGCTGACCCGCTCGGACGTGGCCAAGGGCCATCCCGACTATTACCAGGACATGGCCGCGCGGATCGCCCGCGAGACCCCGGGCGCCTACTTCATCAACCAGTTCGGCAACCCCGACAACCCGGCCGCGCACGAATTCGGCACCGGCCCCGAGATCCTGCGGCAGATGCGCGAAGTCGGCGGCCTCGACGCCATCGTCTTCGGCTGCGGCAGCTCCGGCACCATGACCGGCCTGTCGCGCTGCTTCGCCGAGCATTCGCCGCACACCGAGCTGGTGCTGGCCGACCCGGTGGGTTCGATCCTGGCCGAATACATCAACGACGGCCGGCTCAACGAGAAATCCGGCAGTTGGATGGTGGAGGGCATCGGCGAGGACTTCCTGCCCGACATCTCCGATTTCAGCCGGGTCAAGAAAGCCTATGCGGTGACCGACAAGGAAAGCTTCCTCGCCGCGCGCGAACTGCTGCGCAGCGAGGGCGTGCTGGGCGGGTCGTCCACCGGCACCCTGCTGACCGCCGCGCTGAAATACTGCCGCGAACAGACCGTGGCGAAGAACGTGATGGTGTTCGTCTGCGACACCGGCAACAAGTATCTGTCGAAGCAGTACAACGATTATTGGATGCTCGACAACGGCTTCCTGGAGCGCGAGCAGCACGGCGACCTGCGCGACCTGATCCTGCGTCCCTACACCCGGCGCGACACCGTGGTGGTCGGCGCCAACGACCTGCTGGTCACCGCCTACCAGCGGATGAAGCTCTACGAAATCTCGCAGCTGCCGGTGATGGACGGCGAGAAGATCGTCGGCATCCTCGACGAAAGCGACGTGCTGCTGCACGTCTACGGCGACGAGACCCGGTTCCGCGACCCGGTGTCCACGGCCATGGTCAGCAAGCTCGACAAGCTGGACGTGCGCTCCCCGGTGGAGGCGCTGCTGCCGGTATTCGACCGCGGCCACGTCGCGATCGTGATGGACGACGACCGTTTCCTGGGCCTGATCACCCGGATCGATTTGCTGAACTGGCTGCGCCGTCGCGTTCAGTAACCGGAGGGCGCTCGGGGGCGCGATGGTACAATCGCCGCGTTTTCACGGCGTTCGCCGAAGGACGATGCGAATGCCGCCGCAGGGGCGCCGGCGAGGTCGCCGAAGGGAATGCTCTTCGGCCCCCGGCATCGGGGTCCGCCCCGGCGGGTTCGACCTCCGGCGGGTTCGACCCTTGGGGTTCGCCCCGGTCCCGGTGTCTGCCGTGCCCTGCGACGCCTCAACCCTGATTCGGACCCGATCGATATGAGTCATTACCTCGAATCCAGCACTGCGATGCCCCTGGGCGATGTGCTGGAGATCATGCAGAAACGCATCATCGACGGTCGGACTACTTATTTTGGTGTGCCCACCCAGAAGAATCCGCTGGATTTCTGGGTGTATCAGGAACTGCTGACCGCGCGTCCGCCGGACGTGATCATCGAGATCGGCAACAAATACGGCGGCAGCGCGCTGGCGCTGGCGCATCTGCTGGACCTGATCGGCAAGGGCCGGATCATCGCGATCGACATCGACCACGCCTATCTGTACCCGGCGGCGAAGGCGCACCCGCGGATCCAGTTCATCGAGGGCGACGCCTGCGCGCTGGCCGACGAGATCAAGCGCCAGATTCCCGAAGGCGCCGACGTGCTGGTGATCGAGGACAGCTCGCACACCTACCAGAACACCCTCGACGTGCTGCGCGCCTACTCGCCGCTGACCCTGCCGGGTGCGTATTTCATCGTCGAAGACTCGATCTGCCACCATGGCCTCGATGTCGGCCCCGATCCGGGCCCGTTCCAGGCGGCCGAGGATTTCGTCGCCGAACAGCCGGATTTCGAGATCGACCGCTCGAAGGAATCGTTCCTGATCACCTGGAATCCCAAAGGGTTCCTGCGCAGGAAGTGATCCGGGCGGGCCACCGCCACGGATCCGACAGAAACGGATCCGACAGACCGCCTTTCGGGCATGACCCGGCCGCGCGGAACCGCATCGATAACACCGTATCGACAACCAGACCACAGACAACGACGAGGCCGCCATGGGTGAGGATCGCAAGCAGGAAACATCGTGGGGCCTCGGCACCAAGGCCATTCACGCCGGCCAATCCCCGGACCCGACCACCGGGGCGGTGATGCCGCCGATCTATGCCACTTCGACCTATGCCCAGAGCAGCCCGGGCGTGCATCAGGGTTTCGAGTACTCGCGCACCCACAATCCGACCCGCTTCGCCTACGAACGCTGCGTCGCCGGGCTGGAAGGCGGTAGCCGCGGTTTCGCCTTCGCCTCGGGCCTCGCCGCGTCGTCCACGATTCTGGAGCTGCTGGACAGCGGCAGCCATGTGATCTGCATGGACGACGTGTACGGCGGCACCTTCCGCCTGTTCGAGCGCGTGCGCCGACGCACCGCCGGTCTGGACTTCAGCTTCGTCGACCTGACCGATGCCGCCGCGCTGGAAGCCGCGATCCGGCCCAATACGCGCATGGTCTGGGTGGAAACCCCGACCAACCCGATGCTGAAGATCGTCGATCTGCAGGCGGTGAGCGCGGTCGCCAAAAAGCACGGCCTTCTGATGGTGGTCGAAAACACCTTCGCCTCGCCGATCCTGCAGCGGCCGCTGGAACACGGCGCCGATATCGTCATGCATTCGGCCACCAAATACCTCAACGGCCACTCCGATATGGTCGGCGGCATGGCGGTGGTGGGCGACGACGAGGCGCTCGCCGAACAAATGGCGTTCCTGCAGAACTCTGTGGGCGCGGTGCAGGGGCCGTTCGACAGCTTCCTCGCCCTGCGCGGCCTCAAAACCTTGCACCTGCGGATGAAGGCCCACTGCGAGAACGCGCAGGCGCTGGCCGAATGGCTGCAGACGCATCCGGCGATCGAGCAGGTGATCTATCCGGGCCTGAAAGACCACCCGCAGCACGCGCTGGCGGCGCGGCAGATGGACGGTTTCGGCGGCATCGTGTCGATCCGGGTGAAGGGCGGCTTCGAGGGCGCCAAGCGTTTCTGCGAACGCACCCACCTGTTCACCCTGGCCGAATCGCTCGGCGGCGTGGAAAGCCTGGTGAATCATCCGGCGGTGATGACCCACGCCTCGGTGCCGGTGGAACGCCGCGCCGTGCTGGGCATCCACGACGATCTGGTGCGCCTGAGCGTGGGCGTGGAATCGCTGGATGACCTGCGTCAGGATCTGGAGCGGGCGCTCGCACAATGAGTCGCGGCAGCCTGATCGATGCCCATCGACCGTTCCCCGCCGGGCCATCGAGCCTGTTCGCGGGGTTCTGGCGCGAGCGTCGCTTGATCGGCCAGCTGATCCGGCGCGAAGTGCTGGGTCGCTACCGCGGCTCGGTGATGGGCGTGGCGTGGTCGTTCCTGTACCCGATCCTGATGCTGGCGGTGTACACCTTCGTGTTCTCGGTGGTGTTCGAGGCGAAATGGCCGGGCATGCTCGAAGGCCAGAGCAAGTCGCGTTTCGCGCTGCTGCTGTTCATCGGCGTGATCGCCCACGGCCTGCTGGCCGAAGCCATCACCAAGGCGCCGGCGCTGGTCGTCGGCAACGCCAATTACGTCAAGAAAGTGGTGTTCCCGCTGGAGACGCTGGGCTGGAGCCTGGTCGGCTCAGCGGCGTTCCACGCCATCGTCAGCATTTTGATTCTGCTCGCCGCGCAATGGTTGACCGAAGGCTGGGTGCCGCTCACCGCGTGGTGGCTGCCGGTGATCCTGCTGCCGCTGGGTTTCTTCGCGCTCGGCGTGGCGTGGCTGCTGGCCGCGCTCGGCGTGTTCATCCGCGATATCGCCCAACTCAGCGGCGTGTTCGCCACGGTGCTGATGTTCCTGGCGCCGGTGTTCTATCCGATCGCCGCGCTGCCGGAGGAATACCGCGCCTGGGTCTATGCGAATCCGCTCACGGTGGTGATCGAACAAAGCCGCGCCGCGCTGTTCGCCGGCACCGCGCCGGACCCGGCGACGATGCTGCGCTACTACGCGGTCGCGCTGATGTTCATGTTCTTCGGCTACTGGTGGTTCCAGAAATCGCGCCGGGGGTTCGCCGATGTCCTCTGAGCGGTCTTCCGCGCCGGCCGCCGCCGGGCATGCCATCGTTGAGCATGCCATCGTCGTGGCCGATGTCGGCAAGTGCTACCAGTTGTACGAGCGTCCCGAGAACCGCCTGAAACAGGCGCTGATTCCGCGTCTGCAGCGCGCGATCGGCCGCGCGCCGACGCGCTTCTTCCGCGAATCCTGGGCGCTGCGCGACGTGTCGTTCTCGGTGGCGCGCGGCGAGACGGTCGGCATCATCGGCCGCAACGGTTCGGGCAAATCCACGCTGCTGCAGACCATCTGCGGCACCTTGTCGCCGACCCACGGGCATGTCGCGGTGTCCGGCCGGATCGGCGCGCTGCTCGAGCTGGGCAGCGGCTTCAATCCGGAGTTCACCGGCCGCGAAAACGTGTTCATGAACGGCGCGATCCTGGGCATGGACGCGGACGAGATCGCCGCGAAGTACGACGCCATCGTCGCCTTCGCCGACATCGGCGGGTTCATCGATCAGCCGGTCAAGACCTATTCCAGCGGCATGTACGTGCGGTTGGCGTTCGCGGTGATCGCCCACGCCGATGCCGACATTCTGGTGGTCGACGAGGCGCTGTCGGTCGGTGATGTGTTCTTCGCCCAGAAATGCATGCGTTTCCTGCGCGATTTCCAGACCCGCGGCACGGTGCTGTTCGTCAGCCACGACGCCAGCGCCATCGTGAATCTGTGCGACCGCGCGATCTGGCTGGACGGCGGGCGCATCGGCATGGACGGCCCCGCCAAGGCGGTGTGCGAGGCCTATCACGCCAGCAACTACGGCCATGCGCCGCTGCCGGCGCGCGCTGCGACGGTCCCTGCGCCGGTGTCGATGCCCGGGCGCGACGACGACGGCGACGACCTGTCGCTGGACGCCAGCCGCCTGCGGGTGTTCGCCTTCGATCCCGACCGCGCCGGCTTCGGCGACGGCGGGGCGCGGATCGAAGCGGTCGGATTTTTCGATCTCGACGGTCAACCGCTGCGCCAGTTCGGCGGCGGCGAGCTGGTACGCCTGCGGGTGTCGGCGGTGGCCGAGCGCGCCCTGCCCAGCCCGATCATCGGTTTTTTCATCAAGGACCGACTCGGCCAGCAGATCATCGGCAAGCACACCTGGCGCGACGACGCGATCGCCGCGCCTGCTGCGGCCGGTGAGCGGGTCGAGGCGGCGTTCGAATTCCGCATGCCGCATTTCCCGCGCGGGCGCTACACGGTGGATGTCGCGGTCGCCGACGGCTCGCATCTCGAGCACGTCCAGGCCGCCTGGGTCTACGATGTCCTGGCGTTCGAATCGGTGCCCACCACCGTGACCGCCGGTCTGATCGGCATCCCGTTCCGCTCGGTTTCGCTGGATGTCGGGGCGGGCGAGGGCTGACGGCCCGCCGTCGCCGCCCTTACCCTCACCCGCCGCTTCGATACAACCCATCTCCGCACCCATCGACTTCCGAGGTTTCCCTTGCACGTCAGCTCCTACGAACACATGCAGCGGCTGGTGTCGAAATACCTCGATCGCGATCGCGCGATCCAGGCGATCGACATCGGTTCCTACGACGTGAACGGCTCCTATCGCACGCTGTTCGACAGCCCGAAGTGGCGCTACACCGGCGTGGATCTGGAAAAAGGCCCGGGCGTGGACGTGGTGCTGACCTCGCCGTACCGGTTTCCGTTCGCCAGCCGCAGCGTCGATGTCATCGTCTCGGGCCAGGCGTTCGAGCATGTCGAATTTTTCTGGATGAGCTGGCTGGAAATGATCCGGGTGCTGAAGCCGGGCGGCCTGATCTTCCTGATCGCGCCGTCGCGCGGCCCCGAACACCGTTACCCGCAGGACTGCTGGCGGTTCTATCCCGATGGCTACCGGGCGCTGGCGAAGTTCGGCCGCTGCGAGCTGGTCGAGGTCACCACCGACTGGGAACCGCATCCGGATCCCGGCAGCGGCCCCTGGGGCGACACCGTGGGCGTGTTCCGCGGCGTGGATCTCGGTCTGCGCCAGCGCTTGGCGCTGGCGTTCGCGCGGCGCGCGCTGGGCGCACAGGTGGGGACATGAGTCGCACCGTTGCCAACATCGCGCTGAATGTCGGCATGTCGATGGCGCCACGGCTGGTGCCGCCCAGCGCATGGATCGGTCACCTGCCGTTCGCGTTCTGGGCGGTGGAGGAAGCGCGGCCGCGGATCCTGGTCGAACTGGGCAGTCATAACGGCACGTCGTATCTCGGTTTCTGCCAGGCGGTGGCGCGCTGCGGGCTGGACACCAAATGTTTTGCGGTGGACACCTGGCAGGGCGACGAGCACTCCGGGTTCTACGGCGATGAAGTGTTCCAGACCTTGAGCGGACACAACGCGCAGTACGGCGGTTTTTCGCAGCTGCTGCGGATGACCTTCGACGAGGCCTTGACCTATTTCGCCGACGGCTCGGTGGATCTGCTGCACATCGACGGCCTGCACACTTACGAAGCGGTCAAGCACGATTTCGAATCGTGGCTGCCGAAATTGTCGGAGCGCGCGGTGGTGCTGTTCCACGACACGATGGTGCGCGAGCGCAATTTCGGAGTGTGGAAACTCTGGGATGAGCTGCGTGGACAGTATCCCGGCTTCGAGTTCCAGCACACCCACGGCCTGGGCGTGCTGCTGGTCGGCGCGCAGGCGCCCGAGCGTTTCCGCGAACTCGCCGCGCTGTCCGGCACCGATGCCGAAGTGCCGGTGCTGCGTCTGTTCGATGCGCTCGGCGCGCGGATCTACGCCAGCGAGCGGGCCGATGCCGTCGAAGCGGGTCTTGCCCAGGCGCTGCGCAACGAGCAGCAGTCGATGGCGGCCGCGCAGTCGGCGCACGAATACCTTGCCGGGCGCGTCGCCGAGCTGGAAACGGATCTGCAGACGAACGAAGCCGCGCTGCAGGCGCAGTTGCGGTCCGAGCGCGAAGCCGCCGCCGCGCTGCACGCGGAGCTCGCGAGCCGGGCCGAGAGCATGGCCGCGGCCGATGAAGTGCTGCGCCGGCTGGAAACCGAGCATGCCGCGCTGGCCGCTCACAGCGGCACGCTGGAACACGAACGTGCGGCTTTGGCTGCGCGCGCGGATGCGCTCGAAACCGAGCGTGCGGCGCTGGCGGGCCGTGCGGATGCGCTCGAAGCCGAGCGTGCGACGCTGGCGGGACGCGCCGATGCGCTCGAAGCCGAGCGTGCGGCGTTGGCTGGACGTGCGGATGCGCTCGAAACCGAGCGTGCGGCGTCGATCGAACGCGCGGATGCGCTGGAAGCCGAACTTGCGCAGGCCCGCGACATGCTTGCCGCGACGCTTGCCCAGCATGCCGAAGAAGCCGTGCGCGTCGCCGAAATGAACGCGGCCATGACCCGGCAGGCCGATGCGCTCGCACAGGCGCAGACCGACCTGCACGCACAGCTCGCCGCGCGCGATGCCGAACTGGCTGCGCGGCATGCGCAACTGGACGAACTGCTGCGTTCGACCAGTTGGAAAATCACCGGGCCGGCGCGCTGGCTGTCGTCGCTGCTGCGGGGAAAGTCGGCATGAGTTCGATTCGCGCCATCGCCGGCCGCACGCTGCAAGGCGTGTATCTGCGCATGCCGATCTCGTGGAAGACGCGACTTGCGATCAAGAATGCGGTGTTCAGCACGTTCGCTCCGCTGCTGAAGCATACGAACGTCTACCGCCGCTGGTATGCGTTCGGCGCGCAGCGCGGTGCGGCCGTCGACGTGCCGCCGGCGCCGCTGCCGCCGCTGCCTGATCCCGGAATCTCCGCCGACGGCGAACCAAACGCCGCCGCGCGCTGGATGCGCGACGTACTGGACCATGCGCGGGTGCCGCGCAGCGCGCATTACGTCGCACGCCCGGCCGATGCGCCGCCCGCCACCGTGCGCGCGAAGGCGATCGCGTTCTATCTGCCGCAGTTCCACCCGATCGCCGAAAACGATGCATGGTGGGGCAGGGGCTTCACCGAATGGACCAACGTCAGCAAGGCGGTGCCGCAGTTCGTCGGCCATGAACAGCCGAAGTTGCCCGGTGAGCTCGGCTTCTACGATCTGCGTCTGGTCGACGTGATGCGTCGCCAGGCCGAACTGGCGCGTCTGCACGGCGTGCATGGCTTCTGTTTCCATCACTACTGGTTCTCCGGTCGGCGTCTGCTGGAGCGCCCGGTCGACCAGTTCATTGCCCATCCCGATATCGATATCGAATTCTGCCTGTGCTGGGCGAACGAGAACTGGACCCGGCGCTGGGACGGTCACGACAGCGACGTGCTGCTGGGCCAGAACTACAACGACGACAACGACCTGTCGTTCATCCGCGATCTGCAGCCGTATCTGCGCGACCCGCGCTACATCCGCATCGATGGTCGCCCGCTGGTGATCGTGTACCGGCCGTCGCTGCTGCCCGATTGTCGCCACACCCTCGATCTCTGGCGCGAGGATTGCCGCGCGCAGGGGCTGGGCGAGATTTTCCTGGCGATGGTGCAGTTCGACGTGGACGATCCGGGCACTTACGGTTTCGACGCCGCGCTGGAATTTCCGCCGCACAAGGTCGCGCGCGGTCTGCAGCCGATCAATGCGCAGCTCGATATCGTCGATCCCGATTATTGCGGCAACGTGGTCGATTACCGCGAGATGGTCGACAAGGCGCTGCACTGGCCGCAGCCCGACTATCCGCTGTTCCGCGGCGTGTCGCCGAGTTGGGACAACGAAGCGCGCAAGCCGGGCAAGGGCTACACCTTCGCCCATGCGAATCCGCCGGAATACGCGCGCTGGCTGGAAGGCGCGGTCGATTACGCCGAGCGCCATCCGGTGGCCGGCGAGCGCGTGGTGTTTCTCAACGCCTGGAACGAATGGGCTGAAGGCGCGATGCTGGAACCGGATTCGTTCCACGGTTACGCCAACCTCGATGCCACCCGTCGCGTGTTGGAGACGCGGCCCATGGGTGCGACGAGCATGGGCGGTACCCTCGGTCGCGGCAAGATCGCGCTGATCTCGCACGACGCCCATCCGCACGGTGCGCAGTACCTCGCGCTGAATCTGCTGCGCGAGTTGAAGAAGATCGGTCTCGACGTGATCGTGCTGCTGCAGGGAGATGGCCGTCTGGAACCCGATTTCGAGGCGCTGGCGACGGTGCATCGTCTGTATGCGATGACCCCCGAGGCGATCCCGGCGCTGGCCCGCAGCCTGCGCGCCGACGGCTATGCGGCGGTGATCGCGAATACCGCGGTATCGGGGCGGATCACGCCGGCTTTCGCCGCTGCCGGCATGCGCATCGTCGCGCTGGTGCATGAACTGCCGGGCGTGATCGCCGAATACGGCTTGGCCTCCGCGGTCGCGGCGCTGGCGCGCGACAGCGCGGCGGTGGTCGTCGCTGCGGAAGACGTGCGCGACGGTCTGCTTGGCCATTGGCCGGCGGACGCGAGCCGCAACACGCTGATGGTGCGGCCGCAGGGGCTGTTCACGCGCAGCCGTTATCGCGGCCTTGCCGACATGGCCGAGCCCCGCCGCCGGCTGCGCGAAAAACTCGGACTGCCGCCGCAGGCGCGCATCGTGCTTGCGGTGGGTTACGCCGATCATCGCAAGGGCGTCGACCTGCTGGCGGAAGCCGCGGCGCGCTGCTGCGCGCGCAATGCCGACACCCATGTCGTGTGGGTGGGCCATCGCGATGTCGGCCTGCAGTCGGACATCGACGCGGCGCTGGCCAAAGCGGGCATCGCCGATCGCTTCCATTTCGTCGGTCTCGATTTCGACACGGACGATTACTACGCGGGCGCCGATGTCTACGCGCTGAGTTCGCGCGAAGATCCATTTCCGTCGGTGGTGCTGGAAAGTCTGGCGGTGGGGACGCCGATCGTGGCGTTCGCTTCGACCGGCGGCGGCGCGCGACTGGTCGAAACCCACGGCGCGGGCCTGATCGTGCCGGCGTTGGATGCAGTTGCCTACGCCGACGCCATCGACGCACTGCTGAATGACGACGCTTTGCGCATGCGCTGCGGCGATGCCGGGCGTGCGCTGGTCGATCGCGAGTTTTCGTTCCGCGGCTACGCGCTGGCGCTGGCGAATCTCGCCGGGCTGGACATGCCGCGGGTGTCGGTGGTGGTGCCGAACTACAACTACGCGCGTTATCTCGAGTCGCGCCTCGCCAGCATCGCCGGGCAGAGTTGGCCGGTGGCCGAGATCATCGTCCTGGACGACGCTTCCAGCGACGACAGTCTCGCGGTGCTGCAGACCCTGCGCGCAGGCCTCGACCCGGAGCCGCGCATCGTCGTCAATGCCGACAATTCCGGGTCGGTGTTCCGCCAGTGGCGCAAGGGCGTGGAGCTGGCGACCGGCGACTATGTGTGGATCGCCGAGGCCGACGATCTGGCCCAGCCCGCATTCCTCGAAACCCTGCTCGCCGCGATCCATGATCGCCCGGACGTGGTGATGGCCTACAGCGAATCCGAGGCCATCGATCTCGACGGCCGCACCGCGATGCCCGATTACCGCAGCTACACCGGCGAGCTGTCGGCGGAGAAGTGGAACGCCGCCTACACCGCGACCGGCGCTGAGGAAGTGGCGCAGGCGCTGGCGGTGAAGAACACCATTCCCAACGTCAGCGCGGTGCTGTTCCGTCGCGAGCCGCTGCTGGCGGTGCTGCGCGAACACGAGGACGAGATCTGCGCCTACCGCATTGCCGGCGACTGGGTGGCGTACCTGCATCTGCTCGCGCACGGCGGCATCCACTATCACCCGGCGTCGCTCAATCGTCATCGCCGTCATCAGAACAGCGTGACGTCGGCTTCGGACCTGCAGCGGCACTACGATGAAGTGCTGCGCGCGCAGGGCGTGGCCGCGCAGAACTTCGCGCTGGATCCGCACGCCCGTGCCGCCGCTGCCGCTTACGCCGGCACGCTGCGTCGGCAGTTCGGCCTGCCCGAACCGCAGACGGAGCCCGGCTGATGCATGCGTTGATCGTCGGCGGCAACGGTTTCATCGGCTCGCATCTGGCCGAAGGGCTGCGCGCGTTCGGACACGCCGTGCGCGTGCTCGATCCGGGGCCGGCGCGCGCCGACACCGACTGGTCGGGGGTCGACTATGTGCGCGGCGCGTACACCGACGCCGCGCTGCTGGACGCGGCGCTCGGCGGCATCGACACCGTATTCCATCTCGCCAGCACCACGGTGCCGGCCAGCTCCAATCTCGACCCGGCGTTCGACGTGTCCAGCAACCTGCTCGGCGCGCTGGGTCTGTTCGCGGCGATCGAAGCCAAGGGCATCCGCCGGGTGGTGTTCTTCTCCTCCGGCGGTACCGTCTACGGCAATCCCGAAAGCCTGCCGATGCGCGAGGATCACCCGCTGCGGCCGATCTCGTCGTACGGCATCGTCAAGGTCGCGGTGGAACACTATCTGCGGATGTACGGCCATCTCGGTCGCCTCGATCCGCTGATCCTGCGCCCGTCCAATCCGTATGGCCCGCGCCAGTCGGCGACGGGCGGGCAGGGCTTCATCGCCGCGGCCATCGCGCGCGCGCGCGCCGACGAGACCCTGCAGATCTGGGGCGACGGCGAAGTCGTGCGCGACTATCTGTACATCGAAGATCTGGTAGACCTCGCGATCCGCGCCGCCGCCAGCGGCGAATGCGGCACCTTCAACGCCGGCAGCGGCGAAGGCCACAGTCTCAACGTCATCCGCGCCGCGATCGAGCGCGTCGCCGGCCGCGCGATGCGCGTGGAACATCTGCCCGGTCGCGGCTTCGACGTGCGCGAGGTGCGGCTGGACATCGCCGCCGCGCGCGAACGCTTCGGCTGGGCGCCGAGCGTCGATCTCGACGACGGCATCGCGCGCACATGGCGCTCGCTTTCCCTCGATACCCATTCATTCCCCCCAGGATATCCACGATGACCGACACCACAACGCCTTGGCTGCAGACCCTGATCGACAGCCTCGATTCCCCGCAGGTCAGCCCGCTCGGCGAAGCCCTGCCGAAGTTTCCTTCGGTGGAAATGCAGCAGAACACCACCGGCCTTTCCGCGGAAGCGGCGTTGCGTCAGGCGCATGCGTTCTATTCCGATGTCGACCGCGAAACGAAAGCGCTCGGCCGCGAACTGGGGCCTTCCACCCGCGTACTCGATTTCGGTTTCGGCTGGGGCCGCATTTCGCGCACCTTCATGGAAAAGATCTCGGCCCGCAATCTGTACGGTGTCGATGTCGATCCCTCGTTCGTGGAGATGACCCGCTCGCTGTTCGATTCCGACCACTTCGACGTCTGCGCGCCGTTTCCGCCGACGCAGTTCGAAGACGGCAGTTTCGATCTGGTGATCGCCTATTCGGTGTTCTCGCACCTGTCGGAGAAAGCCTGCGCCGACTGGATGGGCGAGTTCGCGCGCATCGTCAAACCGGGCGGCATCGTGGCCTGGACCACGCGACACGACAGCTTCTTCGACTTCTGCCAGTGGGCCAAGGATCAGGGGGACTCGGCGTCCGGCTATATCCAGGCTCTGGGCGCGCTGTTCCCCGACCTGGACGATGCGCGTCGTCGTTACCGCGCCGGCGAAATCGTACACGGCGCGTCCGATGGCGTCGGCGGCGGTGGCCCGCGCGACGCCAGTTTCTATGGCGAAACCTGGATTCCGCCGCAGTACGCGCGCAACGTCTACGCGGAGCACTTCACGCTCGCCGCGAGCTGTTTCGACGGCAGCCGGTACGATCAGGCGTGTTTCGTTTTCCAGCGCAAGTGAGGCGCGACTCCCATGGGAATCAATCCGACCGGAACCGATCCGACCGAAACCGATCAGGCTGAAACCGATCAGGCTGAAACCAATCAGGCTGAAACCGACCCGACCGAAACCCACCCGGTTGAAGTCGGCTCGACTGAAGAAAGCCCGACTGAAGAAAGTCCGACCGAAGCCGTCCCGGAAAAAATCATCTATCGGCAGCAGGACTGGATCGATGGCCTGCCATGGATCGATCGCCCCGACGCCGATATCGATGCTTACGTGGACGATCTTTCGGAAGCGGCGGGCTTCGATCTGCGCCGCGCGCTGCAGCAATGGCGCAACGACGGCGTGGTGCTGTTCGAAGGCGTGGTCGACAAAGGTCTGATCGATGCGCTGATCGGCGACATCGATTATCTGCGTACCCATTACCGCGACTTCGATCTGCTGGTCGAAACCTCCGGCCTGCAGAAACATATTCTCGAGTTGACCGAAGAGGAGCTGAACTCGCCGGGCCTGAAGTTCAACAGCATCCACACCATTTCGCGCGCCGCCGCACGTCTGAGCCTGACCCGCGAAGTGTCGCTGTTTCTCTCACACGTGTTCCGCGACGCGCCCTGCGCGATGCAGTCGCTGACGTTCTACAAGGGCAGCCAGCAGCCGATCCACATCGACTACCCGTACGTGCGCTGCCAGACGCCGGTCTCCCATCTCGCTGCGAGCTGGATTCCGCTGGAGGACATCCATCCGGACGCCGGGCCGCTGGCGTACTACCCGTCCTCGCATCACCTGGACGTGTCGGGTTTCTTCGACTGGGGCCAGGAGTCGATCCTGCTCGAACCCGACAGCACGCGCGATCCGATGGCGTTGAGCGACTATCTGGCCGAGCGCATGCGCGCGGCGGACGTCGCCCAGCGCATCTACTGTCCGCGCAAGGGCGACGTGCTGGTGTGGCACGGCAATCTCTCGCACGAGGGCACCGCGATCCGCAATCCCGCATTGACCCGCAAGTCCTACGTGACCCACTACACGTCGTTGAACGCATATCCCAAGGCGCACCTGAAGCCCGAAGCGCCCGACGCCGGGTGGATCGCCCGCGACAACGGCGGTTACGTTTTCGAATACAGCTGGCTCAACGACCTGAACCAGTTGCCAAGCATCGCACTCGACCCTGTCGAAGGAGCCTGATCACATGAAATCCATCGCGTATTCCCTGCTTGCCGTCGCCCTCGCGTCGGCGCTCGCCGCCTGCACGCCTCCGGACGATGCGCAGAACGCCACAGCGACGCCGCCGGCCGTCGCGCCCGTCGCCGAGCCGGCCGTCGCCGCAGACCCCGTCGCGCCCGCCGCACCGCAGCTGCCGGTCATCGCTGCATTGGACGACGCGCAGCGCGCGGAAACCGTAATCGCCGCGACCCTGTGCAATCTCGAATCGGTCGACGGCCAGGCCTTCACCGGCACGGCGATCACGCTGGCGGCGCCATCGGCCGTCAAGGCCACCGGTTGGCTGAAGGCCGAGCGCCCCGCTGCGGTCGTCGAGCGCGCGACGCTGCGCATCGAAGCCGAAGACAAGAGCCGCGTCTGGGAAGTGCCGGTGCAGCTCGCGATCGCGCGCGAAGACCTGGGAGCCTCTGCGGATGGCGCGGCGACGCCGGGTTTCGATCTCGCGTTCGATGCCGCGGCGCTGCCGTCGGGCCGTTATCACCTGTATTTGACCCATCGCGTCGATGGCGTGCTGTACGGCTGCGACAACGGGCGTTACGTCACGCTGCTTTGAACCGCGTCGGATTTGAATCGAGTCGAATTTGAGCAGCGTCGGTTTTAAGCCACGCAGCCGTTGAGCCGCGTGGTTTCGAGCTTGGGCAAACCCGGACTGCCTTCAGCTGTACGGCCTTGCGATGGCGATCCGGGCCTCGTGTACGCGCTGCGCAAAAAACGCTAGGCTCGGTCGCCGGGCGGGGCGGGCTTCGACCAAGCCCTCCGCCCAGGCTTCCAGTGTCGAGCAGCCATTCCCCCGCCGATGCCGGGCATCGCACCGAGAGGCCGTCCGTGCCCGTGGTCGGCGCTCGCATCGGAGTGCTCTCATCAAGTATTTCCGCACTGCCATCGCCTCCCTTCGCAAAAGGATTCCTGTCATGAAGATCCGCACCATCTTCCTGAGTACGGCGCTTGCGTTCGCCGTCGTGTCTCCCGCCCACGCAGACGGAAAAGCGCCGACACCGACCGTCTCCGCAACATCGGCCACACCCGCCCAGCGCGGCAACGCGATCCGCCAATTCGTGCGCAAGTGGGGCGTGTATGTGCAGACGGTCTATGCGGTGGACGTGCAGGCCTGGGCCATGCGCCTGGTGCCGCAGTTCGCCAACGGCGATCCGACCAACATCAGCGCGGCGCTGCAGCGGCAGACGTTCGAAGGCGCGATGGCGGCGCTCAACGGTACCGGCCACCGCTTGTCCGACGACCGGGTGATCTCCGCGCTCGCAACCTTGCCGCCGGGGGCGTCCGCCCAGCAGTCGAAAATCGTCGCCCGTGCGCTCGGCGACACCCATCAGGATCTGGTCTACACCCCGATCCAGCCTTGCCGCATCGTCGATACCCGCAACACCGCCGCCGGCGCCATCGCCGGCGATGCCACGCGCAGCTTCTCCGCCTCCGGCATCGCCAGTTACGCCGGCCAGGGCGGCAGCGCCGGCAACTGCGGTATGAACGCCGAAGCCCCGGCCGCCATCGCGCTGAACGTCACCGCGGTCACCCCGGCCGCCGCCGGCTACGCCACCGTGTTTCCTTACGCCCCCACCCGGCCGGAAACCGCCAGCGTCAACTACGCGGCCGGCGATATCGTCAACAGCGCGATCATCAGCCGGATTCCCACACCCGCCGGTTCGCTCGATTTCAGCATCTACACCTTCGCCCAGGCGCATTACGTGGTCGATATCGTCGGCTATTTCGACGCCCCCCGGTCCACGCCGATCGCATGCGTCAACACCGCGCTGAACGTGGTCAGCGTGGCGGCGGGCGCCACCGCGAATCTCACCACAACCGGCGTCTGTCCTGCCGGCTACGGGGCGGTGGGCCTGAACTGCGAGTCGAGTTCCTCGTCGATGCCGCTGTTCGTCGTCTCGGGCAGCCTCTGCTCGGCGCGGAACAATGGCGGCGGCGCCGCGGACCTGCGCGCCGGGCGGCGCTGCTGTCGGGTTCCCGGACGCTGATATCCGATGCGCCGTCCGACGGGTTCCGGTTCCCCGGATCCCGTCGCCACCGGTGTCCAAACCCCGCCATGCGTTGTGCGCATGGCAGGGTTCGATTCGCCTCCAGTGTTTACCGCGTCTGTACGGGCCGGTGCGGGATGCGCGGATCGCCCGGTCAGCACTGGAGTTGCCGCGAACGGCCGGGCTAGAATCGCCCGGCCCGCATCTCAATGTGGCGAAATGTGAACCCGGTTACCTTCCGGGTGAGCTCCCCCTCTCAGGCTCCCGCGACCAATCACCGGTCGTGGGATGCGACGCCCCTGCACTTGGGCGTATGCTTCGCCTTCACGCTCCGGCCGTCGGGGCAACGTTGTCGAGAACTCTCTAATGCGCAAACTTGCCCTCACCCTTACCGTGGCGCTGGTCGTCGGCGGTTGTACGTCTGAAACGGAGATCGCGCAGGAAGCCTCTCTCCTCGGCGGCAAGCCGCAGACAACGTCTGCCCAGCTGCCCCAGAACCCGCGGGTCCACACCGGACGCACCGTTGCGTTCGCCTCGTTGCCCGATCGCGGCTCGCTGCTCGCTTTCGATCGCAGCCAGAAGCCGGTCCAGCGCGGCGCAAGCACCTACTATCCCGTGCAGCTCAGCGAAGCGCATGCCCTGAACGCCGCCGCCGCGGGCAAATCGATCGAACTGCCGCTGCCGTCCGGCGAAACCATGCGCATCGCCTACCAGCGCCACGAAGAAGCGCTCGACGGCAACTGGTCGTGGATCGGCAAGACCAAGGACGGCCTCGACGCCGTCATCACCTTCGGCGAAGGCGCGGTGTTCGGCCGGATCTACCAGCGCGATACCGAGGCCTACAACCTCACGATGTCCGGCGGCCGTTCGTGGCTGGTCCAGAACGACCCCAGCAAAATGCTCGACGGCAACCTCGGCCGCGATGCCGACGCATCCGATGTCCTGATTCCGCCCAGCGTTGCCGCCGCTGTCAGCGCCAAGAAGCGCAGCAGCGCGGCCGCAGCCGCCGAAGGCGGCAAAGCCAGCGCCGCCAACACCGTCGACGTGGTGCTGGGCTATACCAATGGCCTCGTCACCAAGTACGGCAGCGCCGCGAACGCGACCACCCGTCTGTCGAACCTGATGGCCATCACCAACCAGGCCTATGTGAACAGCTTGATCACGCCGCGCGTCCGTCTGGTGCGTACGGTGCTGGTCAGCTACACCGACACCAACACCAACGAACTCGCGCTGGAAGCCCTGACCGGCTACACCTGCACCACCAGCGGCTGCACCGCGCAGACGGTGCCGACCGAACTGGTGCCCCTGCGTACCGCCCGCGACGAATACGGCGGCGATCTCGTGTCGCTGGTGCGTCCCTTCCAGGCGCCGCAGCACCAGGGTTGCGGTATCGCCTGGCTGCTCGGCGGCGGCGGCTTCACCATCGACAACACCGATGCGCCGTTCGGCTACTCGATCGTCAGCGATGGCAGCGATGTCGATGAAGGCGACGGCCGGACCTATTTCTGTCGCGAAGAGACCCTCGCCCACGAGCTCGGCCACAACATGGGCCAGCAGCACAACATCGAAGATGCGGGCAGCCCTCCGGATTCCGGCACCCACTCGTATTCGTACGGTTACCGCGAAGCCACCACGACCGGTTTCTACACCGTCATGGCCTACCGTCTGGCCAACAGCAGCCAGTTCTCGATCAATTACTTCGGCAATCCCAGCGTCAACTACACCGATACCGGTCGTGCGACCGGTACGGCCGCCGCCGACAACGCGCGCAGCCTGAACATTTCGATGCCGCTGGTCGCGCTGTTCCGCAATTCGGTGGTGCCGTTCGGCGGCCGCGCCCGCAACGACTTCAACGGCGACGGCAAGAGCGATGTCGCAATGTGGAATCCGTCGATCTCGTATTTCGCGTACTGGATCATGAACGGTTCGATCTACAACGGCTCGGGTGGCTTCGGCGTGGCTTCCGGCGCTGCGCCGGCGGCGACCGGCTTCCTGACGGCGATCCCGCAGGCTGCGCTGCTGGCCCGCAACACCACCACCCAGACGCTTTACAGCTACATCTGGAATGGCACCGCCCATGCCCAGGGCACCGTCGGCGGCACGCCCGCCGGCTGGGATCTGATCGGCACCGGCGACATCGACGGCGACGGCAAGGGCGACCTGCTGTGGCGTAACCCGACCTCGGGTCAGTTCGCCTACTGGCTGATGAATGGTGCGGTGTATCTGGGCGGCCAGACCTACGGTCCGCCGGCCACCTACGTCATCGCCGGTATCGCCGACTTCAACGGCGACGGTCGCGTCGACCTGCTGTGGAACGATCCGGGCACCCGCAACGCCAGCGTCTGGACCAGCACCGGCACCGGTTTCTCGGTGGCTCAGATCGGCCAGTACGGCACCGACTGGAACATGGTCGGCACTGCCGACGTGACCGGCGACGGCAAGGCCGACATCGTCCTGCGCAACAACGCCAAGACCTATCTCGCCTACTGGCGCATGGACGGTGCGGTGTACCAGGGCTCCTCGGCGTTCGGCCTGGCTTCGGATCGCGATCTGTTCACCTATGGCGATTTCGACGGCGACGGCATCGAGGATCTGGTGCTGAGCCGCGCCAGCGAGCGCCGCCTGTTCCTGTGGCGCAGCAACGGTTCGGTCTTCACCGAGAGCAATATCGGCCAGTACGGCGCCGAATGGACCGTTCTGAAATAACAAGCCTCGCGCATCGGGGCGAAACGAAAGGCCGGCGACGAAAGTCGCCGGCCTTTTTTATTCGGATCGGAAATGAGCAACGGCCTGCGCAGACACGAAATCGCTGCCCGTGCTCTTGTTCATCGATGGTAAAGTCTGCAGTCCATCAGGAGCATGCGACCCAGGGAGTGGGGTATCGATCCACTGCCGACCCGGGAGGTAGAGCTGTGCGGCATCGCTCAATCCATGCGACCAACCCGCCTCGCCCCAGGATTTCTGCGGGAACCCCCTGATCTTGCAAGCCTCGTCCCGACACATAACGGCGAACTCTGAGATTCGTCAAAAGACATAAAAAGCGAATGCGGATCACATTTTCGCCGCTGCCTGTCGCCTCAACGTAACGCCGCCAATCCATCACATCCAACGGTCTTGATCATGAATGCTCTGCGCAATAAAACGCTTCTCGGAACGCTATTGCTGACCACCATCGTCGCCGGCACCCTCTATGCCGCCAACGCGCCCGGAAGCGGAAAAGGCGAGGGCCGCCGCGAGCCCAGAGTCAAGAAGATCAGGGACAGCGACAACCCCAGTGCGCGTGCGCGCTGGATGGACCAGTGGTACAACGAAAACTATCAGCGCGGCGGCGGCAAATCGAACAGCCGATCGACGCTGCGCGGCGTCTGGTCGCCGCAGTACCAGCGTTTCATCATGGAAGCGGCCAAACGCGAGCGTACGCGCTACGCATCGAAGATGCCGATCTGGGCGACGTCCAAAGCCGTCATCGATTCGTCGGTGCCGATGTCCGCGCGCGCGCCCGCGGATTCGCTGAGCCGCGACCTGAAATGGACCAACATCGGACCGACCAAAGCCAATTTCATCCGCAACGGCGTGACATTGAACGTGACCGATTCCGGGCGCATCAATGCGATCGAAACCCATCCCGCGAATCCGAACATCATCTCTGGGGCGTTCGCTGGCGGCGGCTTGTGGAAATCCACCGATGGCGGTGCGCTGTGGCAGGCGAAGACCGAAACCCTGGGCTCGCTTTCCGTCGGTACCGTGGAGATGGATCCGAACAATCCGGACACGCTGTATCTGGGCTTGGGCGACCCGTTCGACGGCACCGGTCTGGGCATCGTCAAGATGACCGACGGCGGCGACACCTGGAAAGACCCGGTGTTCCTCGGTACATCGAGTTCGATCCGGGACATCTACGTCGCGCCGGCCAATTCCAATATCGTGCTGGTTGCGACCGATGCCGGTCTGTATCGCTCGACCGATGCGGGCAAGACCTATGCGCCGGTCGGGATCAATACCGGCGTCGCCGAGAACCCGGGTCTGTGGTCGTTTGCGTCCGGCGGCGGCAATACCGTTGTGATGAGCCTGGAAGCCGCGCCCAGTCAGTCCAGCAGCGCGGTGGGCAGCCGCCAGGGGCAGATCTGGCGCTCCACCGACAATGGCGCAAACTGGACGCGGGCCAATGGTGTGACCCATGGCGCCGGCGTGAACCACATCGAGCTGGCTTCGGCGCCCTCCAATCGCTCGGTGATGTATGCCTTGGCGTCCAAGCCTGAAGTCGCCGACAACGGCTCGGCGGATCTGGCCAACATCTACAAGTCGACCGACGGCGGCGTCAACTGGGCCCCGGTCGCGACCATGCCGAACGAGTCGTACAAGACCTATACCAATCCGAACAGCGATTCGAGTTCGATCGAAACCATTCTGAATGGCCAGGGTACCTACAACCAGGTGGTGCTGATCGATCCGACCAATCCGAACATCGCCTATTTCGGCGGCGCGCTGTTGTCGGCCAAAACCACCGATGGCGGCGAGACGTTTTCGATCCTGACCGACTGGCTGGCGGACTTCAGCCTGCCTTACGTGCATGCCGATTTCCACGCCGGCCACATTTCCAGCAACGGCACGCTGTACTTCGGCACCGACGGCGGCATTTTCGCGTCGAGCAATGGCGGAACCACCTTCACCCACACGTTGAACGAAGGCATCGCGTCGCATCTGGTCTACAACGTCTGCTCCACGCCGGTTGACGCCAACCGCGTGCTGATCGGTCTGCAGGACAACGGCACGCGCTTGCGCGAAGGCAATACCAGCATCTTCAATCAGGTGCGCGGCGGCGACGGTTTCGGTTGCGACGTCAACAGAGCCAATGCCAATCGCATGATCGCCACCGTGCAATATCTGAACATCCGTCGGAGTTTCGACGGCGGGCAGACGTTCTCCAACGCATGCGCCGGCATCGCCGAATGCGACAAGACCGATACCGCGCCGTTCCGCGTTGCGATCGTGCCCTGGGCCGGCGATGTCACGGGCAATCTGCTGTACACCCATGCCAACAAGATCGTTTATCGGACGGTCGACTATGCCGCCATCTGGACTGCGTTGGGCACCACCGGACTGCCTGCCGATCTGTTCATCCGCGCGATCGGCGTCGCCAAGACCGGCACCGCCACGCCCAATATCGACAACGTGGTCGGTATCGCCGCCAACGGCGGGCGCGTATTCCTGACCATCGACAGGGGCGTCACCTGGACGCAGGCCAGCGCGCCGCCGAACAACGGTTTGTCGCTGAGTTCGATCGTCTTCGATCCGGTCGACAGGAACATCGTCTATCTGACATCGGTGGCGCCGGATGCCACCAAGACCCACGTCTGGCGCAGCCAGAATTTCGGCCAGACCTGGGCGGCGATCGACGGCAACGGTTTCCCGTCCGGCATTCTGGTGAATGCGATCACCGTCGACCCGGTGGTTCGCACCACGCTGTATGCATCCACGCATCTGGGCGTCTACCGTTCGCTCGACAGCGGCACCAACTGGGAGCGCCTGGGCGCCTTCCTGCCGTTGGTCAACGTCATGGACATCTCGGTCTCGGCCGACGGCAATCAGCTGCGGGCGGCCACCTTCGGTCGCGGCGTCTGGCAATTGTCGGCGGTCGGCAACAACGCCGTGCCGGTGGCCAATTTCAACGTGGTGAAGTCGAGCCTCACCGCCGCGTTCACCGACGCTTCGACCGACAGCGACGGCAGCATCGTCCGCCGCATCTGGAACTTCGGCGACGGCGTGAGCGCGTCGGCGACGAACCCGCTGCATACCTATGCCGCGCCCGGCACCTACACCGTCACCCTGACGGTCACCGACGACGGCGGCTACAGCCACACCAGGACGGCGACGGTCGTCGTTGCCTCGGGCAAGGCCCGCAACGATTTCAACGGCGACGGCAGGAGCGACATCGTGCTGTGGAACCCGTCGATCTCGTACCTCGCGTACTGGATCATGAACGGTTCGGTCTACACCGGCTCCAGCGGCTTCGGCGTGGCCTCCGGGTTCTCGCCGGCCGCGACCGGCTTCGTGGCGTCGATCCCGCAGACCTCGCTGCTGGCCCGCAACACCACCTCCCAGACGCTTTACAGCTACATCTGGAACGGCAGCGCGCATGCCCAGGGCACCGTCGGCGGCACGCCCGCCGGCTGGGATCTGATCGGCACCGGCGACATCGACGGCGACGGCAAGGGCGACCTGCTGTGGCGTAACCCGACCTCGGGTCAGTTCGCCTACTGGCTGATGAATGGTGCGGTGTATCTGGGCGGCCAGACCTACGGTCCGCCGGCCACCTACGTCATCGCCGGTATCGCCGACTTCAACGGCGACGGTCGCGTCGACCTGCTGTGGAACGATCCGGGCACCCGCAACGCCAGCGTCTGGACCAGCACCGGCGGCGGCTTCTCCGTGGCCCAGATCGGCCAGTACGGCACCGAGTGGAACATGGTCGGCACCGCGGACGTGACCGGCGACGGCAAGGCCGATATCGTGCTGCGCAACAACGCCAGAACCTATCTCGCCTACTGGCGCATGGACGGCGCGGTGTACCAGGGTTCCTCGGCGTTCGGCCTGGCTTCGGATCGCGACCTGTTCACCACCGGCGACTTCGACGGCGACGGCCTCGAGGATCTGGTGATTGCGCGTGATAGTGATCGCAGTCTGTACCTGTGGCGCAGCACCGGTTCGGTCTTCACCGAGAGCGTCATCGGTCAGCACGGTGCGGACTGGAGCGTCGTGAAGTAAGGAGTATGCGTCGCAGGCGTTGGAGCGCTGTCGGTGAGTGAGTCGGGTACCGCAGTGCAATAGGATGTGCAGGCGACGGGAGTCGCCTGCATCCAACGATCATCGGCGATGGCTTCAACGATGTCCGTTGTCGGGCGTCGAGAAAGCGGTATCGCACCATCGTCGGACGTTTTTCCCCGCATCCTTTCCCGCCAGTGAGGCCGAGATGTCGCCATCGTCGATACCGATGTCCCCCCTGCTGCGACTGCGCGCGCGCCTGATTCCGGAAACCCACGGCCACGGCTGGGTGCCGTTCTACAACCTCGGCTACCTGGTGTTTCCGTTCCTGCCGATCGTGCTGTCGCTGTTCGGCGACCCCGGCCGGTGGCCGGGCCCGGTACCGGACATGCTCGGCCCGACGTTGCTGGCGATGGCGGTTTTCCTGCCGGTGTATTTCGCCGCGTACCGCGTGACCGGCTTCCGGTCGCTGCTGTGCATGTTGGCCATGGCCGGCATCGGTTACGCGCTGATGCCGTTCAATTCCTTCGCCAATGCCTACACCATCTATGCGATCGGTTTCGCGGCGATGCTGGGCGGCCCGCTGTGGATACGCTTGGCCTGGGCTGCGGCGATGCTGGCCGGCCTGTTGTTCGAAATCATCGCCCTGCAATACCCGGTCTTCATTTTCCTCATCACCCTGATCGTGTCGGTGGCGGTGTTCTTCGGCAACCACCATTTCATCGAGAGTACCCGCAAGCGCGCCGAGCTGAAGCTGTCGCACGACGAAGTGCGCCGGCTCGCCACGGTCGCCGAACGCGAGCGCATCGGCCGCGACCTGCACGATCTGCTGGGACACACGCTGTCGCTGGTGGCGCTGAAAAGCGAACTGGCCGGCAAGCTGCTGCGCCGCGACCCGGACGCCGCGCACCGCGAGATCGTCGAGGTCACCCGGGTCGCGCGCGAAGCGCTGGCGCAGGTGCGCGCGGCGGTCACCGGCATTCGCGCCGCGGGCATCGCCGCCGAGCTGGTGTCGGCGAAATTGCTGCTGGAAAGCGATGGCATCGGTTTCGACGCCGCGGCTGCGGTGCGCATGCTCGAAACCGGTCTGCAGGACAGCGGCGGCCTGCCCGCGAGCGTCGAAAGCGCGCTGGCGCTGACCCTGCGCGAAGCGGTGACCAACATCCAGCGCCATGCGCACGCGCGCACGGCGCGGGTCGAGTTCGCGATCGAAAGCCGCGAGGCGGTGCTGCGCATCGTCGACGATGGCCGCGGCGGCGCGATCAGCCCGGGCAACGGCCTCAGCGGCATGCGCGAACGCATCGAGGCGCTGGGCGGACGGCTGCGGATCGATTCGCGGAAAGGCGAAGGCACGCGCCTCGAAATACGGGTGCCGCTGGTCAACAACGCAGCAGACTTGGCCACGGAAGAGGTGCAGGCATGATCCGCGTACTGCTGGCCGAAGACCAGGCGATGGTGCGCGGCGCGCTGAGCGCGCTGCTGTCGCTGGAAACCGATATCGAAGTGCTGGGCGCCGCCGCCGATGGCGAAGCGGCGTGGCGCGAGTTGCAGCGGCTCAAGCCCGACCTGCTGGTCACCGACATCGAAATGCCGGGTCTCACCGGTCTGGAGCTGGCGCAGCGGATCCAGCGCCAGGCGCTGCCGATCAAGGTGGTGATCGTGACCACCTTCGCCCGCGCCGGGTTCCTGCGTCGCGCGCTCGATGCCGGCGTTTCCGGCTACCTGCTCAAGGACGCGCCGGCCGAGGATCTGGCCGAAGCCTTGCGCAAGGTGCATCGCGGCGGTCGCGCCATCGATCCGCAGCTGGCGCTGGAAGCCTGGTCGGAAGCCGATCCGCTCAACGACCGCGAACGTCAGGTGCTGCGTCTGGCCGGCGAGGGGCTGTCCGCAGGCGAGATCGCCGGTCAACTCAATTTGTCGCAGGGTACGGTGCGCAATTATCTGTCCGAAGCCATCGGCAAGCTCGGCGTCGGCAACCGGATCGAGGCGTACCGGCTTGCGCGGCAGAAGGGGTGGCTGTGAATCCATCTTCGTAGGGCGGGCCCCGGCCCGCCATCCCCGGTGTCACTGACCATCATCGTCATGAGAAAGGTGCGGTTTCGATCATCGCTTTCCATGGATTGATATCGCGTAACGGCGGGCCGGGGCCCGCCCTACGCCACTTCCGGAGCAATCGCTTGCCGATGTGTCACATCGACGGCACGGCCCCGTCTTGTCCCTCCATATCCCCATCCACCCGATCCTTCCTCCCAGGAGACACACCATGAAACCCTGCACACCCCAGCGCCCAGGCGTCGCCCTCTCGGCGGCCATCGCCATCGCGCTCGCCGCTTCGGTCTCCGGCGAGTCGCGCGCCGCGTCGCCCGTCCGCGACAGCGATCCCGGCAACGATTTCATCCTCCGCAACGTCCGCGTCTTCGACGGCGCGCGCGTGCTGCCGAAGGCGCAGGTGCTGGTGATCGACGGCCGCATCGCTGCGGTCGGCGCCAGCGTGAAGACGCCGCAGGGCGTCGCCGAGATCGACGGCAGCGGCAAGACCGTGCTGCCCGGCCTGATCGACGCCCACGCCCACAGCTGGGGCGAAGCGCAGAGCGACGCGCTGCGTTTCGGCGTGACCGCCGAACTGGACATGCTGGGCGACTGGAACCGTCTGCCCGAACTCAAGCGTCAGCGCGAATCGCTGGCGCGCACGAATCAAGCCGATCTGTGGAGCGCAGGCGCCGCGGTCACCGCGCCCGGCGGCCATGGCACCCAGTACGGCATGAAAGTGCCGACGCTGGACGCCGACGGCGACCCGGCCGCGTTCGTCGCCGGCCGCGTCGGCGAAGGTTCGGATTACATCAAATTGATCCTCGAAGACTTCAGCGCGCACAGCGACACCCGTCGCCTGCCGACCATCACCGCCGCGCAGGCGAAAATCGGCATCGCCGCCGCGCACAAGGCCGGCAAACTCGGCGTGGTCCATGTCTCGCGCCTGCGCGACGGCAAGACCGCGATCGACGCCGGCGCCGACGGCCTGGTCCACATGTTCGGCGAACCCGGCGATGCGGCCTTCGTCGCCGCCGCGAAAAAACACAAGGCCTTCGTCGTCCCGACGCTCTCGGTGCTGGCGACCATCGCCCGCGCTGGCGAAGGCGAGAAGCTCGCCGCGGACGCGCGCCTCGCGCCGTGGCTCGCCAAGGCGCAGTCCGACAGCCTCAAGGCCAGCTTCGGCCCGGGTACGCCGACACCGGCGGTGCTCGCCGACGCCATCGCCAACGTGCGCGCATTGCACGCGGCCGGTGTCGACATCCTCGCCGGCACCGACGCCGGCAATCCCGGCACCACCCACGGCGCGAGCATGCATGGCGAGCTCGAACTGCTGGTGCGCGCCGGCCTGACGCCCACGGAAGCGCTGGCGGCGGCGACATCGGTGCCCGCGCGTCGTTTTGCACTGGGCGACCGCGGCAACATCGCGCCCGGCCAGCGCGCCGACCTGTTCATGGTCGACGGCGACCCGACCCGCGACATTCTCGCCACCCGCGCGATCGCGCAGGTGTGGAAGAACGGTTACGCGGTCGAACGCGCGCAGCCGAAAGCGGGCGCCACCGCAGTCCCGGTCGGCGAAGCCTTGCCAGCCGATACGCTGGTGTCCGATTTCGACGTCGAACTCACCGCGAATGCCGGCGGCATGTTGCCGGCGGCCTTCGGGGCAGGCTGGATGCAGACCACCGATCAACTGGCCGGCGGCGCGTCGGTCGTCACCGTGGGTCGCGGCGCGGGCGGCGCAAATGGTTCGGCCGGCGCGCTCGACGTGAGCGGCGAGATCAAGGCCGGCTTCGCGTTCCCGTGGTCGGGCGTGATGTTCTTCCCGTCGAAAGTGCCGATGCAGTTGGCCGATCTGTCGTCGCGCAGCGAACTGGTGTTCCAGGTGCGCGGCGATGGCCGTCGCTATCAGCTGATGTTGTTCCACGGCTCGCAGCAGATGCCGAGCATGCAGAGCTTCGAAGCCGGTCCGGAATGGAAGGAGATTCGTGTCTCGCTGAAAGGCTTCAACGGCGCCGATCTGGCCCGCGTGCGCGCCATCGCGTTCACCGCCGGACAGCCGACGGGCGCGTTCGCGTTCCGCATCGATCGCGTCGAGCTGAAGTAAGCCGTCGCGCGGCGCACGCCGCAAGCGGCACCCTGTCGTTTTCGACAGCCCGCGAACCGTTTTTTGTGGGAGCGACGCGAGTCGCGACGAACAGCCGGCGACATGGGGTGCAGATGGCGGCCGAACGTAGCGGACGGACGCAGCTTTCGGCCCAATCTGCAGGCTCGTCCGCTTCATGATGTCTGTCGCGACTCGCGTCGCTCCCACAAAAAACGGTTCGCGGGCGCTTGACTTTCGGCGCCAACAGGACGAACGTCGAGCAGGCATTCGGCATCGAGCACTGGATAGCGCGCCCCGTGCGGCGCGACAGGGGAAGGAACCCATGATCGGCAGTCGCCAACCTCCGGCAGTCTTCGGCCTCCATCATGGTGCCGGCTCGCCCATTCCTGTTCGATGCGCATTCCATTTTTTCTGCGCACCTGCCGTGAGATCTCCGGCAGATACGTCTTTCGCAGATAACCGCTCGACAACACGCACTTTTTCCGTCAGCCGCTCGCACAGGGGTACGCATCGTCATGGCCAAACCACCGTTCACCGTCGCCGACTATCTGCTCACCCGGCTGAAACAACTCGATGTCACCGAGGTGTTCCAGATCCCCGGTGATTACGTCAAACACTTCACCCAGGCGCTCGAACATTTCGACGGCATCGAGACCATCGGCGCCATCAACGAGCTGGACGCCGCCTACGCCGCCGACGCCTACGCGCGTACCCGCGGCCTCGCCGCCGTCTCGCTGCAGTTCGGCGTAAGCACCGCCAGCGCGCTCAACGCCATCGCCGGCGCGTGGGTCGAGCGCAGCCCGATCGTGGTCATCAGCGCCACCCCCGGCGCCGACATGCGCAACATCACCGACATGTACGACGTGCTCTACCACCATTCCACCGGCGATCTCGACGCCGACCGCAAGATCTACGAGAACGTCACCGTCAAGGCGATCACGCTCAGCACGAATGTCGGTGCCGCCGAGCAGATCGACGATCTGCTGATCGAAGCCATCACCCATCAGCGCCCGGTCTATATCGCCTGCTACAAGGAAGTCTGGGCGCAGCCCTGTCCGCCGCCGTCGAAGCTCCCGCTGAAGCCGCGTGTCGTCCGCAGCCCGGCGCTGGCGCTGGAGAATGCGGTCGAAGCGGCATGGGCGCAGATCACCGCGGCGAAACATCCGCTGATCTTCGCAGGCGTCGAACTGCTGCGTTTCGGTCTGTCCGATCTGCTGCACAAGATCATCGACGCCAGCGGCTTCCTCTACACCACCACCACGCTCGGAAAAACGGTGCTGGACGAAGGCGGCAAGAAGTTCATCGGCACTTATTCGGATGCCGCATCGATCGACGCGGTGCGCACGATCGTCACTGAGTCGGATTGCGTCCTGACCCTGGGCACCATCATCACCGACGATTATCTGGTCTTCATCGAAAGCAAATACGCCGACATGGTGCTGGCGACCACGGCCGGCGCGCGCGTCGGCTATTTCAAGTACGCCGACGTGACCATGCGCGATTTCATGGAAGCGCTGCTGGCGAAATTCAAAAGCGACAAGGCCTATCCGATCAAGGTGGTAGCGCCACCGCAGCCGAAATATCCGCAGCCGTGGGCCGCGAACGACGATCCGGTCTACAAGGACAAGCCGCATCTGTTGACCTACAACCGCTTCTTCCAGCACTCGATGAAGTTCCTGCACGACCACGACATGCTGAAAGACATCGTGATGACCTACGGCGTCAGCTCGTCGATGTATGTGGCGACCAACGCCTACGGTTTGAAGCAGGGCAGTTTCGTGTCGTCCGCGGCGTGGCAGTGCATCGGCTTCGAGACCGGCGCGGCCGCAGGCGCGCAGCTGGGCAGCGGCAAGCGCGCGTGGACGGTCGCGGGCGACGGCGGCTTCATGATGGTCTGCCAGTCGCTGTCGACGCTGGCCCGCAACAAATTGAACGCGGTGATCTTCGTGATGAGCAATCAGGTCTACGCGATCGAACAGGTCTACGTCGACATGAGCGCGTTCAAGCCGGGGCCGAAAAATACCTTCGACGCTTTCGACATCCTGCCCGACTGGGACTATCTGGCGCTGGCCAAGGCCTTCGGCGCCGAAGGCATCCGCGTGGAAACCGTGGATCAGCTCAACGCTGCGCTGGTGCGGATCAGAAAGATCAAGGACCGGCCGGTGCTGGTCGAAGTGGTCATCCCGCAAAAGGATCTGCCCGGACAGATGTACCGGCTCGGCAGCGAGTGACGCGAAAGAGCATCCACGCCAAAGCATTCCAACACTTTCAAGGATCGATCCCGCCATGAAAAAGAAAACCTATTCCATTTTCGGCGCCGGCGCCGCGGGCCTCTACACCGCCTGGCGGCTGCTCAACGGCAAGGCCCGCAGTTCGAAATACGCCGCGAAGCAGCTGAAGAAAGGCGACATCCTGGAGTTGTACGACTGGGGCAAATACGATTTCACCAAACAGTATCCCGGCACGCGCGCAGCCGGCGCCCGCATCTGCACCTGGCATTACAAGAACGACAAGAACAATTCATACGTCGAACTCGGCGGCATGCGTTATTCGTACTGGGACGACAAACCGTCGAAGGCGTTTCCGAATCCCAACGACGGCCTCGCGCCGGGTCACCGCGTGGTGACCAAGGTGATCTCGATGCTCGGGCTGGATGAATACTCGGTTCCCTTCAACGTCACCTCGAACCAATTGTTCTACCTGCGCACCCGCAATTTCTATCTCAACGACATCAGCTCCAACCAGCCCGCGCCGTACGCGATGGATCATTACGGCGCATCGACGACGCCGGACCAGGGCTTCACCACCGTCGAAAGCCTCGCGGTGACCAGCACCACCGGCCCGCAGACGCGCACCGAGTGGTGCGAGTTCTACCGCAGCGGCCGCATCACCGTGCAGCTGCCGGAAACCTCGATCTTCCAGCAGGGCGATCTGCTCAAGGATATCGGCTACTGGAACCTGCTCTACGATCAGCTCGGTTCGGAAGGCTACGACTACGCCGCCGACGGCAACGGCTACAGCTCGAATGTCATCAACACCAATTCGGCGGTGTCGTTCAACATGAACAACGAGTTCACGCCGGGCAGCCAGTACCGCACGCTGTCGATGGGCTATTCCGGCATGTTCAACGCGCTGTTCGAGAAGATCGTCGCCTTGGCGAAGCAGAAGGGCATCGAGGTCAGCTATCACCCCGACACACGGCTGCATTCCATCCTCTGGAAAAACGACAAGGCCGTGTTCACGTATGCGGCCCGCAGCAATCCGAATATCGCCGCCGGCAGTCGCGAAGCCGATGTCGCGTGGATGGCGATGCCGCGCGCCGCCATCGATCTGGTCGCGCAGGCCACGCGCTTCCGCAACCCGGTCGGCGGCGAGATCGACGTGCTCAATCACGAGAAGGTCAATCTGTATCTCGAATCGACCATCATGCAGCCGTCCTACAAGGTCGGCATGTTCTTCGACCAGCCGTGGTGGGCGCCGGATGCCGAGAACCCCGCGCCATATCCCGCGCAGATCATCGGATATGTGGTGACGCCCGACGTGATCGCCGCGCTCAAGAAACAGAAATTTCCGGCCAAGGCGCTCAAGGCCTTGGCGTCGATGCTCGACGTGCCCTACGGGTCGGCCGCGGATCTGGTGCGCGCCATCGAGGACATCACCGAGCAGTCGCTCACCGTGCTGCAGGTCAAGCAGCTTACCGCCGCCGCGCGCCGCGACACCATCGGCCCCAGCGTGACCAATTCGCCGGTGCGCATGGTGGTGTACTTCGGCAACAACGCGCCGAAGCCTAATCCGAAGCAGAAGCCGGTGTACGGCATCCTCGCCAGCTACGACGACGAGGACAACACCACGTTCTGGCAGGAACTCGAACTCGGCGCCAAGCGCGAGCGCGTCATTCCGGTCTCGCAGGACACCCAGCCGCTGGAAGGCCCGCGCAAAGTGCCATCGCGCATGGTCAAGATGCTGCGCAAGATGCTCGCCGAAATGCACTACGGCCCGAACTCCGACTACAGCGCCGTACCCGAGCCGCTCGAATCCGCGTACGTCGACTGGTCGCTGCCGCCGTTCAACGCCGGCTATCACGAATGGGCGCCGCATTACGACATCGCCGATGTGCAGCGCAAGATCCGCAAGCCATCGCAGCTGATGGAAAATGCGGACGCCGAGATCTACATCGTCGGCGAAGCCTATTCCAACGACCAGGCCTGGGTCGAAGGCGCCTACTGCACCTCGGAATCGGTGCTCAACGATTTCTTCGGCATCGAACCGATCATCGACAACAAGTGCTACCCGTTCATCTGTCCGGAGTAAGTCAGGTTCCGTGCGCCGGGCGGGAGGGTGTCTCCGTCCGGTTCGCGCTATGCCATTCCTCCCGACCCGGAACGGCACATGCCGTTTCGGTGCCCTGCGCCTCAGGATGACGCTGCGGCAGATCGCCGAGAGGGGAAAACGCATGTCCGAAATATCGACGCTCCGCCTGTACCTGCTGCGGGCGACTTATTTGCTGATGGTCGTAGGCCTAGGCATCACCAACTGGCCGATGATCGTATCGCCGCCCGCGGACCTGTCGCACATGAGCAGCGTGGTCCGCGCCGTGCTGGGTGCGGTGTCGCTGTTGGCGCTGCTGGGGCTTCGCTACCCGATCAAGCTGCTGCCGCTGCTGTTCTTCGAATTGATCTGGAAAGCGATCTGGGTGATCGCGTACGGGCTGCCGCTGTGGTCCGCCGGCAAGCTCGACGCCGGCACCGGCGAAACCATGATGGCCTGCGTGATGGGCCTGGTGATTTTTCCGCTGGCGATTCCGTGGGGCTACACCTTCAAACATTACCTGAGCGCGCCGGCGGATCGCAGGATCAGGCGCGGCGGCTGATCTTCGGGGCGGCATTCACTTGTCATCCCGCTGGTCACCGAAAGCGACGCCTGGGAGATGGTGCTCAATGCATCCTCGCTGCGCGGGCTATGCCCTTTTGACGAACTGACACACGACGAGACTCAGGATGCACAAGGCTGCGCCGCAGAAAAGCAGGGTCCACCAGTAGTTCGCCGCGAACGTCGAAAAGCCAGTGCCATGAAGCGCGGGAATATAGAGCGCTGCCAGGCATAGAATTCCTGGCAATAAAAACGAAAGGGAAAGTGCGCGGCAGGTGGTCCTTGGGTTTTTCATGGTCTCGCCTTCCTATGTGGGTCCTGCGGGGTGGGTGGTGCCGCTCGATCTGATTTGGGTTCTTGCTTTCATCCACCAAGATAATCGTCCGGAACAGGAATGCCCTGCAGCCGGAAGAACGACAGTTGGTCGAAATAACCGCGCTGGAACACGATCTCGTCGTTGCGCACATGGAAAAAGCCGCAACCGCGAAGACCGTTCGGATCGCGCCATTCCAGGATCGCCCACTCGCCGTCGCCGAACAGATTTTCGACGATACAGGTCATCTCCGCGCGTCCGAATTCGATCTCGAACATCCGCCGGATGGCGTCGCGGCCGATCAGTGGCGCCATGACCACCTGATGGTTGGTCGCGTCTTCGGCGTAGAGCGAAGCGAGGCCATCAACGTCGCCCGCATTGAAACGGGCGACCCATTCGCGGACGAGTTCGGTGGGGGACATGCGATGGCTCCCGGATGTTGGGGCGAGGTAGCGGCAAGGTTGAAGCGTCGTTTCGATATTCGTCAATCCCGGGCATTGCGGTGAATGCTCGGCCGTGACCGGGTAATCGAGGGCGACGGAGTAACGCTGTAAAAGCCGGGCAGCGGCAATCAGTCGTTTCTGGAGCCAAGAATGATCGGGCCGATTTTGATGGTGCCCGTTCCGAGGATCAGGTCGGTCGGAACAGGCTCGCAGGGTGGAGTTGCGCTGAGCGCTGCAGCCACCTGTTCATCCATGGGGTTTTTCCCGATACCCGCCACGTCGACGATCTTGCCGGACTTGTCGACTGAGAAGGTCAGGGTAGTCGGGTGTTGCACCTGGATCTTGCGCATCTCCCACCGTATGTGGAAAGAACATCGGCTGGCGTACTCATCCTGTCGTATTCGCATTCCTGTGCTTGAGTACCATTGCCTGTCCGATGCTGCGCTTTCCTTCTCCGCTTGTCGCGTTGCAGCTTGATCAGCGGCCAGTGCTTGGCGATCTTCAACGCTTGCGGCATGAAATACCATTCTGAGTTCGCGTTGAAAAGCACTTTCAAAGCCGAGGTACGGGAGAGGCTCGGACCGACGCACGGCGTCAGCGATGGCAGCACGACTGGCCTTGTCGAAATCGCAATCCGAAAAGAAATCGACAGCCAGGACGAATCCGCCAGGGGCCTGGCGGATTCGAGCCGCGCAGCTTGAACTGGGCGCCAGCCCGCTGTCGTAGGAGCTGGGCCCCCATTGTTTTTGGATCACGGCATGGATCGCTCTGGCGTACTCACTCGATGCAGGCTCAGTGAGTTGTGCATGGGCGAAACTGCCTATCGCCGAAATGATCGACAGAAAAACCACAGAAGACGTTCTCGTCGCGGAAAGATTCCGGCGCACGATGCATCCTTCTGACGAGTATGTCTGAGCGAGCATCTCACGCCTTGCTTTGTTTTCAGGAAGTTTCATTTGCACCCTGATGTCTGAATTGATCTGGCCGCAGCAGGGCGACTGGTTGCGGATGTAGTCGAAAACGTGCGCTCAGGCACCGCCATGCTGTGGGTTCGGCTTGAATGAATTGTTGGTCGTCAACTAGAACTTATGGCCGTTGTATTTCGCTGAAACGACTTTCCAAAGTTTGCCACTGTCGTCAAGATTGCCAGGCGAAGAATACTCATCAAATAGCGGGAGCAACATCGCAAAGCTAGTGTTTCCGTTGTGGTTGTTAACGACTTTCAATAGATATCGTCCCTTGTGCTCTCCAGCAACCTGCTCAATGAAGTCGGCTTGTATGTTGAGGCCGATAAACACAGCATTAGGATTCTTTTCAGTCGCATATTCGTCGGCAGTTC
>CBIHKW010000020.1:0-40392 GCA_966203835.1 uncultured Thermomonas sp. | reverse complement strand
GCGCAAAGGCCCCGTCTATGAGCGGGTGCGCAAGGACTCGCAGAAGAAATACGATGCGTTGGCCACGAAAAGGGGTTGGGACGCGAAGCGGGTGGTGCCGGTACACGGCGATATGACCGCGACGAACTGCGGTTTGACCGCGGCCCAGTTGAGAACCCTGACCGGCAAGATCAAGCATTTCTTCCATCTGGCTGCGGTCTACGACCTCACCGCGAGCGCCGAAAGCCAGCGCAAGGCCAACGTCGACGGCACCCAGAATGCGTTGGATCTGGCTGCGGCCATCGGCGCGGGGTGCTTCCATCACACCAGTTCGATCGCCGCCGCAGGCCTGTATCAGGGCGTCTTCCGCGAGGACATGTTCGACGAGGCCGAAGGTCTGGACGACCCGTATCTGCGCACCAAGCACGATTCCGAGGGACTGGTGCGCAAGGAAAAGCGCGTCAAGTGGCGGATCTACCGCCCAGGCATGGTCGTCGGTCACTCGCAGACCGGCGAAATGGACAAGATCGACGGGCCGTACTATTTCTTCACCTTCCTCAAGAAACTGCGCGAAATGCTGCCGCCGTGGATGCCCACGCTGGGGATCGAGGGCGGCCGGATCAACGTGGTGCCGGTGGATTTCGTGGTCGACGCCATGGACCACATCGCGCACAAGCCCAAGCTCGACGGCCACTGCTTCCATCTGGTCGATCCCGAGCCGATGCGCGTCGGCGAGGTGCTGAACACCTTCGCCCGCGCCGGCCATGCGCCGGAAATGACCATGCGCCTGGACGCGCGCATGTTCGCGTTCGTGCCCAGCGGTATCCGCGGCGCGGTCGGCAATCTGCCGCCGATCAAGCGTTTCATCGGCATGCTGCTGCGCGACTTCAAGATTCCGAAGGAAGTGCTGAAGTTCATCACCTATCCCACGCGCTTCGACAACCGCGAGACCGAGCGCGCGCTGAAGGGCAGCGGCATTTCGGTGCCGAAGCTCGAAGGCTATGCCTGGCGGCTGTGGGACTACTGGGAACGCCACCTCGACCCGGACCTGTTCATCGACCGCACCCTGAAGGGCAAGGTCAAGGGCAAGGTGGTGGTGATCACCGGCGGGTCGTCCGGTATCGGCCTGTCGACCGCGCAACGGGTGGCCGAAGCCGGTGCGACCACGATTATCGTGGCCCGCGGCGAGGAAGAGTTGTTCAAGGCCCGCGATGCGATGAAGAAGGCGGGCGGCAAAGTCTTCGCCTACACCGCCGACCTCGCCGACATGGCCGATTGCGATCGCCTGGTCGCAGCCATCCTCAAGGATCACAGTCACGTCGACATTCTGGTGAACAACGCCGGTCGTTCGATCCGCCGCTCGATCGAACTGAGCTATGACCGTTTCCACGATTTCGAGCGCACCATGCAGTTGAATTATTTCGGCTCTCTGCGCCTGATCATGGGTTTCATGCCGACGATGATCCAGCGCCGCAAGGGCCACATCATCAACATCAGCTCGATCGGCGTGCTCGCCAGTTCGCCGAGGTTCTCGGCCTATGTCGCCTCGAAGGCGGCCTTGGATGCGTTCAGCCGTTGCGCGCAGGGCGAGCTGTCGGGCAAGGGCATCAGCTTCACGACCATCAACATGCCGCTGGTGCGCACGCCGATGATCGCGCCGACCAAGATGTACGAAAGCGTGCCGACACTGAGCCCCGACGAGGCCGCGGAGATGGTGGTGAAGGGCATCATCGAAAAGCCCAGCCGCATCGCGACCCGCCTCGGCATCTTCTCGGCCTTGCTCAACGCGGTCGCGCCGAAAGCCTATGAAGTGGTCATGAGCACCGCGTTCGAGTTGTTCCCGGATTCGGCTGCAGCGAAGGGCGACCGGAAGGCGCTGAAGGAAGCCCAGCCCAGCCAGGAGCAGATCGCATTCGCATCGCTGATGCGCGGCGTTCACTGGTAAGACGAGTCGACCTGCGAAGCGGATGGACGAGTCCGTTCGCGGAGCAGTCCGCGAAAATGCAAAAGGCAGCCGTGAGGCTGCCTTTTGTTTGGAATGGGCGATGTACCACCCATCACCATCCGACGCTCGCATCGACACTTTTGCATCGGGCAAAAGAAACCCGCCAACCTGAAGCCGTGAGGGGAGGGGAACTACGGCATACGTTGCGGGTTGGCGGGTCAAAAAATGGCCGATGGCCATCAATGGGAGCATCGCTTTCGCGACACGAGAGAGAGCGTTGGAGCTGTTGCGATCAATCTAATCCGAATGAGCGAAGCGGAGCAATGGTGGTTGCCCGGCTTCGTTCACGGTTTGCGCGTCGGGAATTATTCCTTCGGCGCGGCGTTCTTGCGGGCGCGCTTGGCGGGAGCCTTCGCGGCTTTCGGCGCTTTCGCAGCCTTGGTGGCTTTCGCGACCTTGGCGGCTTTGCGCGGCGCGGCGGCCGGCTTGCCGCCCTGGCGACGCAGTTCGGCGGTCAGGGCTTCGACGCGGCTGCTGAGATCGTTGAGGTCTTCGCGGCTCGGCACGCCGAGTTTGACCAGGGCGCGCTGCACGCGGTCTTCGAAGACTTTTTCCAGCTTGTCCCAGGTATCGGTAGCGCGCTCGCGGGCCTGACCGACGCGGTTTTCCACCACATCGCGGACCACTTCGGCGCGGCCGCCGGCGAATTTGCGCATGGTCTGTTCCAGACCCATGCCTTCCTTCACCAGGCCTTCGAACAGCTTGGTGCCTTCGGCCTGCGCGCGCGAGAAGGCGCCGACGCCGGCGAGCCAGATCTGCTGTGCGGATTCGCTCAGCGACTTGGACATGCGCTCGGCATGGGCCTGCGCATCGTCGGTTTTCGCGGTGGTCTTCTTTGCGGTGGTTTTCTTGAACTTGGCCATATGCCCTCCAAGCGGGCGCGTGATCGATTGCGCAGCAGAATGGAGGAGTTGTCTAGAGTATTCACACAAGGAATATTCACACGAAGCACGGCGACAACGCGCCGCGGTGCCGCCGACGGCACTGCGGGCTTTCGATCAACCGCGCCCGCGCTGCCGGATCAGGTGCTCGGTCTCGTCCAGCGCGCGGCGCAGGCGGGCGGTGGTCTCGGTGCTGCGCGGCGGCGCCTTGCCGAGATTGCTGAGCACCGTGCGGTGCTTGTCCTGCAGCACTTCGTCGCGCAGACGGATGCCGTGCGCGGCCAGCACCGGGCGCAGGGATTCGGCGCGGTTGCGCAGATCCTGCAGGGTGTTGCGGTAGCCGAGCTGGCAGACCCGGCGACGGTTGGAAAAACTGAATGCGTTGGTGAAGAACATCTCGCCGTCGTTGGAATTCGGCTCGAAGATCAACTGGTCGATGCCCGGGTATTGCTGGGCGTATTTCGCCAGGCCCACCTGCATGCGCGATTGCAGCAGGGTGCGGAAGGTCTGCGACATCACCGCGGGCAGGCCGCCCTGCCAGATCCGGTGAGGATCGACTTCGCCGCGGCGCCCGGCGTCGCTGTCGACCCGGGTCGAGTCGAACGGCACCAGCGGATTGATGCCGATCAGCAGGTCGATGCCGCGCTCCAACAGCACCGAGGCGTGCATGGTCCGGCGCAGCGCACCGTCGACGTAGTGGCGGCCGCGCACTTCCACCGGCGGATACAGGCCCGGCAGTGCGGCGCTGGCCTGCACGGCCTTGGAGATCGGGATGTCTTTCCAGTCGCCGGCGCCGAAACGCACGGCTTCGCCGCTGTCGAGATCGACCGCGACCACGTACAGCTCGCGGTCGAGCTGGCGGAAATCGTTGCTGCGGCCGCGGCGCGAGAAAATTTCGCGCAGGAAACGCTCGACTTCGGAATTGTCGAAGAGTCCGGCCGGCACCAGTCCGCCGAACCGCTGCATCAGATCCGACAGTCGCGAGTCGCGCGGGTTGAGCAGGCTGCCCCACCATTCCATCGTCAGCCGGGGCAGGGCCGATGCGCGGCGCGCATATTCCAGGATCGCCGGTCGAAGGAAGGTTTCCGGCCGGAAATGCACGTCATCGCTGTCGCCGGTGATGAAGATCCGGCACATTTCGGTGGTGGACATGCGGTTGACCAGGCCGGCGGCGAGGAATGCGCCGCTGCTGACGCCGACGTAACAGTCCATGCGGGTGAGGTCGATGCCTTCCAGCGCATCGTCCAGCGCGCGCAGGGCGCCCAGTTCGTACATGGCGCCGATCGGGCCGCCGCCAGCGATGGCGAGGCCGACCCGCGCGGTGCTCGGGGCGGGCGTTTTGGAGGTGGGTTTGCGCTTGCCGGATTTGGCCTGGACCGGACGCCGGGCGGCGTGGAGTGAGAGCATGCATGCAATACGGAGGGGAACGGTCCGAGTGTAGCCGAAAGCCGGAGACGCGGCGCCTGCACTTTGGTCGGGTGCGTGCGCGACCTGGATCGGTCGATTCAAGCGCTTGATCGGCAAGAAGAAAATCGATTGCGGGGTGCGTGCGCGATGCATGGCGCTTGCCGCACGACGGCGCGCGACCGATGATCGTCGCCGATGAAGATCGCGACTCCAGACCTTGTGCATGGCCGGCGACGGCTCGACAAACGCACCTTGAGCGTGCTGCTGGCGCGAAGACTGGCCTGGCACGATGCCGTCCACGACCCCGAACGCGAACCCCGCAACGGCCTGCGCTGGCTGCACGAGCTGCGGCGCTGGCAGGCCGAGCGTCTCGCGACCAGTTTCGAGGGCTTCATGCACGATCCGAAGCGCAGACCGGCGGCGGAGTTCTTCCTGACCGATCTCTACGGCGACCGCGATTTCAGCCGCCGCGATGCCGACATCGCCCGGGTGGTGCCGAGAATGCAGCGGCTATTGCCGCAGACGTTGCTGGAAACGCTGGCCGATGCGATCGAACTGGGCGTGCTCAGTCATGCTTTCGACCTGCGCATGGCCGAAGCGCTGCAACGGCTGGCGCCGCGGCGGACCACGCTGGACGACACGCTGTACGCCCGCGCTTATCGCGAGGTCGGGCTGAAGCGATTGCGCTCGCATCAGATCGATCTGATCGCGGTCGCTGGCTATGGCCTGGGTCACGCGCTGCGCGGACGCGGGGTTTCGACGCTGCTCGGCGTGCTGCGCGGGCCGGCGCGGGCGGCCGGCTTCGGAGAGCTGCAGTCCTTTCTCGAGCGGGGCTTCGGCGCCTACGCCAAGCTCGATGACGTGGCCGCCTTCATCGCCGATATCGAGCGCGGCGAGCGCGAGATCGCGCGCCGGCTGTTCGCTGGCGACCCGGAACCGTTCGCGCCGCTGGAGGATGCGCACAAGCCGGGCGCGAAGCGCGCCCGCATGCGCAACCGTTGAGCCGAAGCAAGTGTCCGGGTCGTCATCTCCTCGTGCGATGACGCTTGTGTTGCCGATCAGGTGAACCGTTCGTCCAGCACCCGGCGGATTTCTTTTTCGATCGGACCCTGGAACGCCGAGACCAGAAAGCCGAGTTTCGCGGTGACCTGCAGTTCCTTGGGCAGCAGCGAGATCTTGCCGTCGACGCCGGAGCGGCTGAAACGCATGTCGTCGCCTTCCCAGGCGTAATCGAACTCGAAGCGTTCGGCGAGCTTCTTGGCCACTTCCTCCACCGCCTTGCGCGCTTTGGCGTGGGGCAGCGAATGCGAATGGCGGATATCGATGGACATGGGTTTCTCCTGAGCCGGCATCCGGCGGTATTGTCCGGTATTGTGATGACTGACGGCCGGCGTTCCAAGGCCCGAAGCCCGGAACCCATGGTAGATTGCGGCCGCATGCAAGGTCTGAAGCTCCGTTTCCCCGAACACCACCACCCCGAAATGCCGCTCGGCGCCGGCGTGCATGCCATCGGCCGCATCGGCGATACCGTCGGACTGGTGGGCGATGATGAAGCCCCGTCGATCCGGCTGTTCGTCGATCGTCGCGGCGTGTGGATGACCGTCGCCGACGGCGCCCGCGGCATCCACGTCAACGGCCGTCCCGTCCAGCGCATGGCGATGCTGCGACTTGGCGATGCGATCTATCTGGATGGCGTCGAAATGTTGCTGGTTTCGACCCGTGCGGTCGAAGCGCTGCCCGATGCGCTACGCCATGTGCCGGGCGAATTCCGCGGCGACTGCCGGGTGCTGGTGCGCGGCGTCGGCGGCCGCTACCACGGCCGCAGTTTCACCCTGGAAGCGCCGCGGCTGGTCGGCCGCAGCGACGAGGCCGATATCCGCATCGACGACCCGGCCTTCGCCGAGCGTCACGCGCGGATCGAGATGATCGGCAACCAGGTCGTGCTGCGCGATCTGGGCAGCGGCGATGGCAGCGTGGTCAACGGCGAGCCGATGCGCGATGCACTGCTGTCGCCGGGCGATCAGATCGTGTTCGATGTGCATCACCGGTTCGTGATCGAAGCGCCGGCCAGCAACACATCGCAGCTGACGCGGGTCGCGGCCGCTGAAGAGACTCCCGAAATTCTGCCGACCCCGCGCCGACGCGGCCGGCGCCTGCCGTGGCTGTTGCTGGCGGCGGCGCTGCTGGCTTCGGTGATCGCCGCACTATTGCTGCTGGGCGGCGGCTGAGCGCACCGCCGCCGGCGTGCGTTTCCGCCACCACTTCCACAGCCGCCAGCCCAGCAACACCGCGAGGATGCTGGCGTACAGCGCCGGCTCGCGGATGTCGGATTTCACCAGCCACCAGAAATGCAGCACCGCCAGCACGCCGATGGCGTAGACCAGCTTGTGCAACTGGCCCCAGCGTCGGCCGAGGCGCCGGATCCAGCCCTGCGTGGACGTGATCGCCAGCGGCACCAGCAGCAGCCAGGCGGCGAAGCCGACGGTGATGTACGGCCGTTTGGCGACCTCCTCGAAGATCTGCAGCCAGTAGCCGCGCAGGTCCAAGCCCAGATAGGCCGCGAAGTGCAGGGTGGCGTAGGTGAAAGCGTACAGCCCGAGCATGCGCCGGAAGCGGAGCACCACTGCCTGACCCGTCAGCTGTCGCAGCGGCGTGACCGCGAGCGCGATCATCAGGAAGCGCAGCGCCCACAGACCGAGACGATGCTCGACCTCGGCCACGGGATCGGCGCCGAGCGCATCGCTGCCGGTCTTGAACACATCCCAGAACTGCCAGGCCAGGATCGCCAGAGGCGTCAGGCACAGCGCGTGGACGAGGGTTTTGGCGGCGATGAGGCGGGGTGAGCTTTTCGGCATGGGCGACGACACATCTCTAATACATGTAGAGCGGCCTTCAGGCCGCTGCTTTCGGGTGTGTGGCAAATGGCAAGGGCCCAAGCCCGCTGGCTTTTGTCATCCCGAACGAATGTGAGGGATCTGCTGTTGTTCCAGCGGCCTGAAGGCCGCTCTACAGAAACAGGTCCTTCAGAACCACTTCTTCAGATCGAGACCCTTGTACATCCCCGCCACCTGCTCGGCGTAGCCGTTGAACATCCGGGTCGGGATGCGTTCGGCGAACAGCTTGCTGGCGGTGCCGCTGATCCGGCGTTCGCTTTTCTGGCTCCAGCGCGGGTGATCCACGTTCGGGTTCACGTTGCTGAAAAAACCGTATTCCGACGGCAGCAGGTCGTTCCAGGCGGTCGGCGGCATCTTCTCGACGAATGCGATGCCGATGATCGATTTGATGCTTTTGAAGCCGTACTTCCACGGCACGATCAGTCGCACCGGGGCGCCGTTCTGCTGCGGCATCGGCTTGCCGTACAGGCCGGTGGCCAGCAGCGCCAGCGGGTGCATGGCCTCGTCGATGCGCAGGCCTTCGCGGTATGGCCAGTTGATCGAGTCGTAGCGCACGCCGGGCATCTGCTTCGGGTCGGCGAGGCTGGTGAATGCGACGTACTTGGCTTTCGAGGTCGGCTGGAACTGCTTCAGCACGTCGCCCAGCGGCACGCCCAGCCACGGGATCACCATCGACCAACCCTCGACGCAGCGCAGGCGGTAGATGCGTTCCTCGGATTTCAGACCTTTGAGCAGATCGGTCAGGTCGAGTTTGCCCGGCTTGGCGCATTCGCCGGAGACCGAGATGGTCCACGGTTTGGTGCGCAGGGTCTTGGCCGCCTGCGAGGGGTCGGCCTTGCCGGTGCCGAACTCGTAGAAGTTGTTGTAGCTGGTCACGTCCTCCAGCCGGGTCAACTCCTCGGTGGTCCGGAACCCGGATTTGAGCTGCGCCGGGCTGGCCTTGACCTTCGGCGGCGGCGGGGGCTCGGCCTCGGCGCAGCCCGACAGCGCCAGCGCGGGGGTGGCGGCCAGCAGGCCGATCAGGCGGCGACGGTCGCGATAGATCGCTTCGTCGGTGATTTCGGAGGCCGGGATACGCAGGGCGTCGCGCAGGGAGGTGGGGAGGGGCATGGGGCGTGTCCGTCTAGCAGAGGGTCCGACTATAAGACGGGGGAAGTAGGCATTCGGTTGCGCGGCATCTGCAAATTTCTTTTTGGCATCCCTTCATCCTCCCAAAACGATGGTGCGCTGCGGCATACTCGGCGGCCACCTCATAGCCACGGAATCTCCGATGTCGCGCGCCTTCAACTTCAGTGCCGGTCCCGCCACCCTGCCCGAGAGCGTCCTCCGCCAGGCCCAGGACGAGATGCTGGAATGGCGCGACTCGGGCGCTTCGATCGTCGAGCACAGCCATCGCGGCCCGGAGTTCATTCAGGTCGCGGCCGAGGCCGAAGCCGATCTGCGCACGCTGATGTCGATTCCGGACGATTACGCAGTCCTTTTCCTCGGCGGCGGCGCCACCACCCAGCAGGCGCTGATTCCGCTCAACCTCGCCGCACCGGGTCAGGCCGTGGACTACGTGGTCAGCGGTCACTGGGGCAAGACTGCGATCAAGCAGGCCAAACCCTACGTCGATCTGCGCGTGGCCGCGACCAGTGAAGCCGGCGGCTTCCGCGACGTTCCGGCGCGCGACAGCTGGCAGCTGTCGGCCGATGCGGCGTATGTCCACATCACCGCCAACGAGACCATCCACGGCGTCGAATTCCGCGAAACACCCGACGTCGGTAACGTGCCGCTGGTCGCCGATTTCAGCTCCAGCATCGCCTCGGAGCCGGTCGACATCTCGAAATACGGAGTGATCTACGCCGGCGCGCAGAAAAACCTCGGTCCGGTCGGCATCACCGTCGTGATCGTGCGTCGCGACCTGCTGGAGCGCGCGGGTCAGCCGCGCGCGGACATCTTCAACTACGCCTCGCACCTCAAGGGCGAGTCGATGCTCAACACGCCGCCGACCTGGAACTGGTACATGCTCGGCCTCAACGTGAAGTGGATGCTGGCCGAAGGCGGCGTCGCCGAATTCGCCCGCCGCAGCGCCGAGAAGTCCGCGCTGCTGTATTCGGCGATCGACGGCTCCGGCGGTTATTACCGCAACGAAGTCGCCGCGGCCGCGCGTTCGCGCATGAACGTGCCGTTCTTCCTGCACGACGAAGCCCTGGACAAGCCCTTTCTGTCCGAAGCCAAGGCCGCCGGCCTGATGGCGCTCAAGGGCCATCGCGCGCTCGGCGGCATGCGCGCTTCCATCTACAACGCGATGCCGGTCGAAGGCGTGAAGGCGCTGGCCGATTTCATGCGGGAGTTCCAGCAACGTCATGGCTGAGAAACGCAAGCGCGGCGATGCCGCCAAGCCGGTCAAAGCTGTCGCGAAACCCGCAGCCAAGCCGACTTCCAAGGTCGTGAAGCCCAAACCCGCGAAAGCGGACGTTGTGGCCAAGGGCTCGCTGGAAATTCCGCTCGACGCCCAGGGCAAGCCCGATCTGCTGTCGGTGCGCACGCAGATCGACGGCATCGACCGCGAGATCCAGAGTCTGATCGCCGAACGCGCGCTGTGGGCGCATCAGGTCGGCAAGGCCAAGGGCAAGCTCGCGGCCGCGGTCGATTACTACCGCCCCGAACGCGAGGCGCAGGTGCTGCGCCGCGTGGTCGACCGCAACGAAGGCCCGCTGTCGGACGAAGTGCTGGTGCGGCTGTTCCGCGAAATCATGTCCGCGTGCCTGGCCCAGCAGGAGCCGCTGCGCGTGGGCTTCCTCGGCCCCGAGGGCACGTTCTCGCAGCAGGCGGTCTACAAGCACTTCGGTCATTCGGCCAAGGCGCTGCCGCTGGCCACGGTGGAAGAAGTGTTCGATGAAGTCGCCGCCGGTCATGCCGATTTCGGCGTGGTGCCGGTGGAGAACTCCGGCACCGGCACCATCCAGTCCACGCTGGATTTGTTCCTGACCTCGCCGCTGATGATCTGCGGCGAAGTGGAACTGCGCGTTCACCAGTACCTGCTGTCGCGCACCGGCCATATCGAAGACATCGAGCGCGTGTATTCGCACGCCTTGTCGCTGGCGCAGTGCAAGTCGTGGCTGCGGCAGAACCTGCCGAATATCGAGAAGCACGCGATGGTCAGCAACGCCGAGGCTGCGCGCCGCGCGCGCAACGCCGACGACGCCGCGGCCATCGCCGGCGAGAACGCGGCCCACGCCTACGGCCTGAAAGTGGTGGCTGGCCCGATCGAAGACCGCGCCGACAACACCACCCGCTTCCTCGTGATCGGCCGCGCCTCGTTCCCGACCTCGGGCAACGACCGCACTTCGCTGCTGGTGTTCATCCGCGACCAGCCGGGCGCGCTGTACAAGATCCTCGAACCGCTGGCGCGACGTTCGATCAGCATGAACCGCATCGAATCGCGGCCCGCCCACGGCGCGCTGTGGCAGTACGCCTTCTTCATCGACGTCAGCGGCCACGCCGACGAGTCGCCGCTGAAGGACGCGCTGGCCGAGATCGACGCGTTCGCCGGCGACGTGCGCGTGCTGGGGTCGTATCCGGTGGCGGTGCCGTAAGCCCGGGCATCGGAAACCGGAATCGGGCACGGCAAACAATCCTCTGTCATCTGTCATCCCGAATCCCCGGCTTCATCGGGGTGAGGGACCTGCTTCTGTTCCGCGACATTTTCACAGCAGGTCCCTCGCTTCGCTCGGGATGACAACGGGCTTCGTCGCGGGTTTTGCGACATCTGGTCCCTGAATATGCTCATCGGCAATCTTCAATGAAACCCACCGATCACGTGTCCGAAACCTTCTTCTCCACACTCGCCCAACCCGGCATCCAGCGCCTGCGCGCCTACGATCCCGGTCACGATCTGGTCGCGTTCCGGCGCCGGTTCAAAGACTCGCATCTGATCGAACTGGGATCGAACGAAAATCCTTACGGCCCCAGCGCGAAAGCGAAGGAAGCCGTGCTCGGCGTGATCCACGACAGCTTCCGCTACCCGGATCCGCTCGGCGCCGATCTCAAACGCGCACTCGCCGCGAAGCATGGCGTCGACACCGCGTCGATCCTGCTCGGCAACGGCTCGCACGAATTGCTGATGCAGTTCGCCCAAGTATTCGCCGGGCAGGGCGTCGATGTCGTGGCCTCGCAATTCGGTTTCGCGGTGTACGCCATCGCCGCGCAGGCCGCAGGCGCCGCGCTGCGGGTGGCGCCGTGCAACGCCGACGATCACGCGATGCCGCGCGGCCACGATCTCGACGCCATCGCCGCTGCGGTCACCGACGCGACGCGGCTGGTCTATCTCGCCAACCCGAACAATCCGACCGGTACCTGGTATGCCGCCGATGCCTTCGCCGCGTTCATGGCGCAGATCCCAGCGGATGTCGTGGTGGTGGTCGACGAGGCTTACGCCGAGTTCGTCGACGCGCCGGAATGGGCGTCCGCGCTGACGTTGCAGGCGAAATATCCGAACCTGATCGTCGCCCGCACCTTCAGTAAGGCCTACGCGCTGGCGGGGCTGCGCATCGGTTACGCCGTCGCGCATCCCGGCCTGATCGCGGTGGTCGAGCGCGTGCGCGAGAGTTTCAACGTCAACAGCGCCGGCCTGGCCGCGGCCGAAGCGGCGCTGGGCGACGACGAACACCTCGATTGGGTGGTCGCGCGCAACGCCGAGCAGCGCGCAGCGCTCGCGTCCGCGCTGCGTGCGCGCGGTTTGACGGTGTTCCCATCACAGACGAATTTTGTGCTCACACAGTTCGCCGAGCCCGGGGACAACGCGCGCGTCGCGCAGATCGAAGCGGCGCTGTGCGAGATCGGCGTCGTGCTGCGACCGATGATCGGTTACGGCCTCGGCCACTGTCTGCGCATCACCGTCGGCAACGCCGACGAAAACCGGCGCTTGCTCGCCGGACTCGACAAGGTATTGGCATGAGCGGTGCGGACAAAAAAGACTGGATCGTCGGCGCGGGCGCACCGTTGCAGGGCCGCATCCGCGTGCCCGGCGACAAGTCGGTCTCGCACCGCGCGATCATGCTCGCCTCGCTGGCCGAAGGCGCGTCGCGCATCGACGGTTTCCTCGAAGGCGAGGATACCCGCGCCACCGCAGCGGTTTTCCAGCAACTGGGCGTGAAGATCGAAGCGCCGTCGCCGCAGTCGCGGATCGTGCACGGCGTCGGCCTGCGCGGGCTGCGCGCCAGCGCCGATGCGCTGGACTGCGGCAACGCCGGCACCGGCATGCGCCTGCTTGCGGGCGTGCTCGCGGGGCAGGCCTTCGACACCACGCTCATCGGCGACGCTTCGCTGTCGAAGCGGCCGATGCGGCGGGTGATCGATCCACTGATGAAGATGGGCGCGGTGATCGACAGCGAGACCGGTGGCCTGCCGCCGCTGCGCATTCGCGGCGGTGCGGCGCTGAAGGGCATCGATTACGAACTGCCGGTCGCGAGCGCGCAGGTGAAGTCGGCGCTGCTGCTGGCCGGGCTGTATGCCGACGGCGACATCACCGTGCGCGAGCCTCATCCCACCCGCGATTACACCGAGCGCATGCTGTCCGCGTTCGGCTGGCCGATCGAATTCTCGCCTGGCCTCGCGCGCGTGCGCGGCGGCGCGGACGGACGCCACGCGCTGCGCGCGACCGATGTTTCGGTGCCGGCAGACTTCTCGTCCGCGGCATTTTTCCTCGTTGCGGCGAGCGTGATTCCCGGTTCCGATCTCACCCTCGAAGCGGTCGGCATGAACCCGCGTCGTACCGGGTTGCTGCAGGCGCTCCGGATGATGGGCGCCGATATCGTCGAAAGCCACGCGCGCAACCAGGGCGGCGAAGCCGTCGCCGATCTGCGCGTGCGTGCGGCGCCGCTGCATGGCATCGACGTGCCCGAAGCGCTGGTGCCGGACATGATCGACGAATTTCCGGCGCTGTTCGTGGCCGCGGCCTGCGCCAGCGGCAGCACGCGCGTCAGCGGCGCCGCCGAGCTGCGGGTGAAGGAATCCGACCGCCTTGCCACGATGTCGTCGGCGCTGCGGGCGTTGGGCATCCGCGTCGACGAGTCCGACGATGGCGCCGTCGTGCATGGCTGCGAATCAGGCAGCAGCCCTTTCGCGCTCGACCCGCAGTCGCCCGTCGTCATCGACAGTCACGGCGACCACCGCATCGCGATGGCCGCCGCTATCGCCGGTCAACGCTGCGGCGGCGAATTCAGGATCGGCGATATCGCAAATGTCGCAACCTCGTTTCCGGGGTTCGATGCGCTGGCGAGGGGTGTGGGCTTCTCCCTTCGCGAGTCGTAATTGCACCTGTAGAGCGGCCTTCAGGCCGCTGGAAGACCGCGACGAACGTCCAGCGGCCTGAAGGCCGCTCTACAGGAGCGCTCTTGCGGCACTGGGGCATGAGATTTTCACTGCGCGAGGCATACTCGCTCTCGTAGAGCGGCCTTCCGGCCGCTGAAGTCCAAGCACGCATCCGGTTTTTCTGACATCGACGTCAGAATTTCCCGATGTCGCATAGATCCGAGCCGGGCAAACATGCGACATGTCCAGCCCACGTCTCACAATCGGCAGAATGTCGGAAAATTCCCGGATCTATTCGGTGACGACCATCTGTTATTGCCGAAAGCCACTTTTTCTCGATCCATTGGTTGCCGAGATCGTTGCCGATGAATTGCGGCGATTGCAACAAGATGGTGTCGTCGAAAATTTCGCCTGGGTGCTGATGCCGGACCATTTGCACTGGTTGTTCTCGCTGCGCGATGGATCGCTGGCTCGATGTCTGCAGTTGCTGAAGGGCAAGAGCGCGCACGCGATCAATCGAGAGCGGGATCGCAGCGAGGCTGTCTGGCAGCCTGGGTACTACGACCACGCTTTGCGTCATGAGGACGCTACGCTACAGCTCGCCGAATATATCGTTCTGAATCCGGTGCGCGCGGGCTTGGTTGCAAAGGTCGACGACTATGCGCATTGGTGGTGCGCGTGGGATTTGACGAAGGTCTAGAGATGTCGCCATCCCCTTGTAGAGCGGCCTTCAGGCCGCTGGACACTTATCCGCGGCCATCCAGCGGCCTGAAGGCCGCTCTACGGGGTTTTTCGCGATCTTCAGCGGCCTGAAGGTCGCTCTACATGAGGCGCGGGTCAACGCCCATCCAGCGCGAACGCGATCGGCACTTCCACTGCGCCGGTCACGGCGCGGCCGTTCTGCTGCGCGGGGCGGAAGCGCCAGCGTTTTGCGGCCTGCACCGCGGCGCGATCCAGCGACCGCGAGCCGCTGCGGGCGACGACGCTGACCGCGGTGGGCTCGCCGTCGGCGCCGACTTCGATCCGGACCACGACCTTGCCGGTTTCGCCGTTGCGCAGCGCATCGGAGGGATAGCGCGGGGCGGGTTTGGAGATCGCCACCGGCACACTGCCCGGGGCCAGACCGGAGCTTGTCGTGTTGCCCTGCTGCGCGCTGTCGGCGACCGGACCCTGCGCGGGGACATTGGTCGGGGCGGGCGCTGCGACGGGCGGAGGCAGGGGGCGCGGGTTGCGGAGCGCGTCCTCGGCGGCTTCGGACAGGCCGCTGGCGCTGCGGTCGCCGCCGGCCATCGGCGCGGGCAGGGGTTCGAACACCTGGCCATCGACGCTCTCGGTCTTGTCTTCGGCGCGATAGAAATTGCCGTTGTCGCGCATGTCCAGCCACAGCATCAGGAACACCAGGAATCCAGCGCCGAATCCGGCGGCCACCATCAGCCAGGCGCGGCGCGACAGGCGGAAATGCGCTCGCCACGACGAGCCGGGCGGCGATTTCTGCGGGGGCATGCCTTGCGGCGTCGTGGGCTGAACAGTCGACATTCGGGAGGCCGTTGGCGCGGAGGTGGGCCGATTGTGGCACGGGTTCCGCGGTGGGGTTCCATTCATCCCGGCGGCGTTCAGACCGGGTTTCGGGCGATAATCCGCGTCCCGTCACGCTTCGCGATGCCCCCATGCTCGATCCCGTCCTGCTGCGCAATCAACCCGAAGTCCTGGCCGCCCGCCTCAAGGAGACCCGCGGTTACGACCTCGATGTCGCGTCCCTGCAGCAGTGGGAGTCCGAGCGCAAGCAATTGCAGGTGCGCACGCAGGAGCTGCAGAACCTGCGCAACACGAAGTCCAAGCAGATCGGCATGCTCAAGGCCAAGGGCGAGGATGTGTCGGCGGTGATGGCCGAAGTCGCCGGTTTCGGCGATGAATTGAAGGCCAGCGAGACGCGGCTGGACGAGATCAAGCACGCGATCGAGGCCATCGCGGCGGGCATTCCGAATCCGCCGCACGAATCCGTGCCGAAGGGTCTGGACGAAACCCAGAACGATGAAAAGAAAAAGTGGGGTACGCCGCGTTCGTTCGATTTTGAAGTAAAGGATCATGTCGAACTCGGCGCCCGCAACGGCTGGCTGGATGGCGAGACCGCCGCCAAACTCAGCGGCGCGCGTTTCACGGTGCTGCGTGGCCAACTGGCGCGCCTGCATCGCGCGCTGGCGCAGTTCATGCTCGATCTGCATACCGATACCCACGGTTACGAAGAAACCAATGTGCCGCTGTTGGTGAATGCGGATTCGATGCGTGGGACGGGGCAGTTGCCGAAGTTCGAGGAAGATCTGTTTTCTACAGAGCTTAATGAGTCCCAGTTTTTGATTTTTCCTTCGGATATTTGCGAGCAGCTTAGAAAAAATATCAATCAAGAGGATAGACAGGCCGCACTGAGTGATTTGAACGATCTTATAAAGAAGAATGCTGAATATGCCCAGATACTTAAATTGGATTTCGATATAAAGACGCACGATTATTTCCCGCCAAAACTGTGGGATGTAATTCGTAACTCGCCGAATATTCTCGATGCTATCCAATGCTTTTATGCGGGCTCGTTCTACCTCATCCCCACCAGCGAAGTCCCGCTCACCAACATCGTCCGAGACGAGATCGTCGACGCCGAGCGCCTGCCTCTGCGCATGACCGCACATTCGATGTGTTTCCGCGCCGAAGCCGGCAGCGCCGGTCGCGACACCCGCGGTTTCATCCGTCAGCATCAGTTCGAGAAGGTCGAGCTGGTGACGATCGCCAAGCCCGACGACAGCGACGCCGAGCACGAGCGCATGACCCGCTGCGCCGAGACTGTGCTCGAAAAACTCGGCCTGCCATATCGCAAGGTGCTGCTGTGTACCGGCGACATGGGGTTCTCGGCGCAGAAGACCTACGACCTCGAAGTCTGGCTGCCCGCGCAGAACACCTATCGCGAGATTTCCTCGTGCTCGAACTGCGGCGATTTCCAGGCGCGGCGCATGCAGGCGCGCTGGCGTAACCCGGCCACCGGCAAGCCGGAGCTGGTGCATACGCTCAACGGCTCGGGCGTCGCGGTCGGCCGCGCGTTGATCGCGGTGATGGAGAACTACCAGAACGCGGATGGCTCGATCACGGTGCCGGACGTGCTGCGCGGCTACATGGGCGGTCTCGAACAGATCGCCTGATCCACCGAAACCTCCCTGCAACGCAACACGGGCCGCATTCGCGGCCCGTGTTGTATCCGGCATGTGGTCGGCTGACTTGCGCGAATCCCGTAGCCCGGGTGTGCATAGCACACCCGGGATGAAGCGAGGCATCGCCTTCCGAAAAGCCCCGGGTGCGCGTGGCCACCCGGGCTACGATTTCGCAGGTTGCTTCGATCTCGTCGATCCCTGTTCGAAGTAAAAGGGCCGTAGTGCGACCTTTCCCGTAGCCCGGGTGCGCAATGCGCACCCGGGATGACGCAAGATCGATATTTCCGCAGAGCCCCGGGTGCGGCCTTCGGCCTTACCCGGGCTACGGCGTGGAATGGATCGCCCGATCACCGACTGCCGTCAGCGCCTTACTTGCGCCAGATCCCCGCGTAACGCCACGCGCCGTCGTCCACGTAACCGGTGACGCTGCGGGTGAGCATGTCGGCGTCCATCGCGCTGGCCCACTCGGTGCCGTACTGCGCGCTGCTCAGGTCATGACGCGCCTTGAACAGGCCCAGCGCCTTCGAACTCCACACCGCGGCGAACAGCGGCTGGCCGTTGTGGATGTAGGCGTTGACGTAGAGCGGATAGCGGCCCGCGGCCTTGTTGGCGTCGGTCGCGGTCTGGTACTCGGCCGAGTTCATCGTCGATTTCATCTGCCACGCGCCGAAATCGGCCTTCTGGTACATCGCGCTGTAGCGCAGTTGTCCGCCGGACGACAGCACCGACACGTTGCGCGGCAGGTAGCCCAGGCCGATCAGATAGTCGCGGCGGTTCTGGTGTTCTTCGATGTCGTAGTCGACATAGGCGCTGGTCGCCGGCCCGGGCGCCTGGGTGTAGACGGTCGCGTAACGCACGCCGTTGGCGGTGTGATAGCTCTCCAGATGGCTGAGGCGGAAGCCGCGGCCGGTCATGTCGGCATGCTTTGCGGTGTATCCGGCCACGGTCTGGCCGTGGTTCGCGCCCCAGAGGAAGTCGCTCTGCGGACGGAACACCGCGTTGAAATACGTGTTGGCGCCGCTGTTGAAGCCGTCGACGTATTCGAGCTGATAGCCGCCGAGGATGGCCTGGTCGACCTGACACTGGTAGTCCTGCGCCGCGATGTTGCGCTTGGACACTTCTTTGCCGCCGGGTGTCAGTGCGCCGGGCACGATGCGCGCCTCGTAAGTCGCGTTGTCGACGAAATAGGCGGTGGGAATGCCGCAGATCCGCGGAATGCGATTGCGTTTGCTGCCGCTGTTGTCGTTGAGGAAGCCGCCGACGAAGGTGAAGGGATCGGTGGCGCGGGGCACGGCGACTTCGAAATGCAGATGGTTGCCGCTGGCGCAGCCGACATCGTCCTCGATGCCCAGCGCGGTGCCGGCGACGACGGACTGGCCCACGCTGCGGCCGGCCGCGGTGCTCGATCCTTTGCGCATATGGCTGTACTTGCTCCATTCGCCATTGGCATGTTCGATCCAGAGGTAGTTGTTCTTCTTCGCGCTGGCGGCCACGCCGTCGCAGTCGATCGCCAGGTCGAAGTCCTCTTCGATGGAGCGGATGATGCCGTCGGCGGCGGCGACGATGGTGTAGCTGCTGCCGTTGATGCCGCTCATGTCGATGGCCGCGTTGCTGTCGACGTCGTGCTGCACGTGGTCGCGGCCGATCTTCACTTCGGTGCCGTTGGCGTAGGGGATCCGGTACACGCCGTCCGACGGGTCGACGGCGGACGCGGTGGCGCTGACGCCGGCCAGCAGCAGGCCGGCGGCGATGCCGGCGCAGCGGAGGCGGCCCGTGGATGCGAACGTGGTGCGGTGAAGCATGTGGCGATGAAACATGATGTTCTCCTGATGGTCGAAACGGGTTGGGGTCGTGGGTTCGGCTGGGTTGCGATGACGCTGTGTGCTTGTGCGTAGCTGCGTCGATCGGTCCGTTGCTACATGAGTCGCAGTTCAGGGCCGGATCCCGCCACCCGATTTCACTTTTTTCGTTTTTTTTTTGCGATATGCGGGAACGACGCTCAAATCATGGAAAAAGCAGAGACGCTCCACGCGGTGAGGGCGTCCTGGGCGGGCGGGTTCCCGCGTTTCCAGAAGTGCGACGGAGCGAGGGACAGCGCGATGCCCACCGGACCGGGCGGCCGTCACGACCATCCCGACACTTTCGAGGATCTCGTCATGCCCGCAGTCCGTCCGCCGTTTCGTTTCGTCTGTGTTCTCGCCGCGCTGAGCGGTCTGTCCGCAGCGTCGCCGCCATCGCCTTCCCTGCAGGATTCGCCGGTCATCGCGGCCGATACCGCAGCGGTCGCCGAACCCGCCGCACCGCAATACGCCACCACATTGGCGCGCGAGTTGGCGTTCGGCAGCACCGGCATGTATCTGGGCTTGAACGCCCTGTTGGCGCCTTGGAGCAGCAGCATCGTCTTGCCGACCAGCGAAGCCACAACCCAGCAGAACGGCCTGTGTACGTTCCGCGCCCAGTACTTCGTCCGCAACCTTGGATTCCTGAGCAGCATCCCGACCCAGAACACCCTGCGTCGGAACGCGCCCGGCGGCATGCTGCTGTCCAGCGTCGCCATGGGCGCACTGCCATACAACACGCTGTTCAATGCGTCGTCGGATATCGTGCTGGCGCCGGGATCCCACACGCTGTACGCGAAGATCGACGAGCCGAACACCAACGCCGAGTATTACGAGAACAACAATCTCAATCGCGTGCTGGTGACCGTGCAGGGCAGTTGCAACTGAATCCGATGCCTTCCAGATGAAAACACGGGCCGCGATGGCGGCCCGTGTCGTTTCATGCGTCCCTGCGATGTCGCGATCGCTCAGAACATGTCGCCATCCGGCCACTTCGATACGCCTTCCACGATTTCCGTCAGCATCGTGTTCATCGCGCCGGTGCTGTCGTTCGACTTGTTGGACGTGGCGGCCATGCTGAAACCATCGCTGCGGCGGCGCAGGACCGAGGTGGTGCCGCTCATTTCGCCGTAGTGGCCGTAGGAGTTGCCCAGCACGGTTTCATGACGCAGGAAACGCAGCAGGTCGATGGGCGTGGCGATCCAGCCGCCGTGCGCGTCGAAGCGCTGCGGTTTGACGCTGGAGTACGCGCCGCCGCCGTAGTACTTCACTTCATTGCTCTTGCGGTCGGCTTCCTTGTCGCCGCCGATGACCATGCCCGGCGCGCCGGCCGGCTTGAGGATGGTGTCGCGGACGTAGGCTTCGTAACCTTTGCCGGTGCGCGCTTCGATCACGCGGCCGAGCAGCGAATAGCCGAAGTTGGAGTACGCATCGTCGGTGCCCGGGTCGTAGCCCAGCGGATAGTTCTTCAGCGTCCACTCGATCAGACCTTTGTGATCAGTGCCGGTGTAGGCGAACATCGGGTCGCTCTTGTCGCCGTCCTTGTTGACGTTGACCCAACCGCCGCGGTGGCCGATGAGGTGTTCGACGGTGATATCGACGATCTTCGGGTTGTTGGCCGGCGTCGAATACTGGCCGCCGAGCACGCTGTTATTGCCGAACACCTTCGAATTCATTTCGAGACTGGTGTCGGCGATCACGCGTGCCACCGCCACCCGGGTGATCGGCTTGGAGACGCTGGCGACGCGAAAGCGGTGCGAGGTGCCGACCGCTTCGCCCTTCTCGACATCGGCATTGCCGTAGCCCGAGGCATAGACCAGACGTTCGTTGAGACTGATCGCGATCGACATGCCCGGCACGTCGTTGGCTTTCATGTAGGCGCGCACCTTGCTGTCGATCAGCGCCAGATCGCTGGCCTTGAACGCGGTGTTCTCCCAGATGCCGTTGAAGCGCACGCCGCTGGCGGAATTGAAGGCTTCGATGTACTGCGGTTCCCAGCTCGCGTAGGTGTAGTTGTCGAACACGTGCTGGTAGTTGCCGCTGGGGATGCCGTGGCGCGCGGACCACTGCGGGCCGCCGGTCTTGACCCAGATCGCCGCATAGCGATCAGCATTGCCCTGCTTGTAGCCGCTGACCACTTTCAGGCGATAGCCTTTCTTGGCGAAGTCGTCGAACGCGGTCTGGTACTCGGATGCCGACAGACCGTGGCGTGCGGCGGTGGCGGGCGCATTCTTGTCGAAGATCGCCGCAAAGCGCGGCGAGCCGTTGATGCTGAGCACGCTGAGGTGTGAGGGCATGAATCCCTGTGCGCTCATGTCGGTGACCGCGGCCTGGTACTGGTCGGCGGTGAGGCCATGGCGCGCGGCGCGCGCGGGGCCGCCAGTCTTTTCCCAGATCGCTGCGTAGAACGGCTGATTGCCGACCGTGTAGCCGTTGACGTAACTCAGGCGATAGCCCTTCTTCGAATAATCGTCGAACGCGGCCTGGTATTGCTGCGGATTCAGACCATGGCGCGCGGCCTGCGCGGGACCGGGATCCTTGCTCCACAGCGCCGCGTAGCGCGCGCCGCCGCTGTCGTAGCCGGAGATCGATTTCAGGCGAAAGCCTTTTCCGGTGAAATCCTCGAACGCGCTCTGGTACTGCGCAGACGTGAGGCCGTGGCGCGCGACCCAATCGGCGGCGGCGGCCGGCAGCGCCAGCATCGCAAGGCCGACCGCGGCCACTGCGTTCGCCGCGAAGACGGTGCGGGCGCGTTTTTTCGGCGCGGCTTTATGATTCTGGACGATGTGCATGAACATGAGTGTTGCTCCTGAAGATAGGGATGTCGGGGATGAGAGCGGGGATGCGCGCTTCGCGCAGGCGTGAAACGCGCATCCGCTGCGGGTCTTGTCGTGGGTATTTCAATTACTGAGGCAACTGCAGCCGATGAGAGTGGCGTCGCAGCCTTTGTCGCCGCAGGCGCAGACTTTCTTGCCGTTGCCGGATGTGCAGGTGGCTTCGCTTCGATTCGCATTGCCGAGCAGATCGGTCGCGCCGGCTCGCGGTGGTTTGTTCGTCGATGAGGGCGGAATGCCGTAGCACTGGCATGCGATCTCGGTGGCCTGGCATTTCGCGCCGCAGGTGCAGGTGCTCTGGCCGTTGGTGCTGGTGCAGGTGGCGCCTTGTCCGCCTCTGCCGGACTTGAGCGCGTCGGCACCGGACTGCGGCCCTGCGCCGAAGCCTGCGAGTGCGATGGACATCAGGAATACGAAAGCGACGATGGATGACTTGGACAGTTTCATGATGGCTTCTCCTGGGTGACGGAACGGGCCGCGGCTGGCTTGCGTGGACGCCTGCGTTACTTGCGCCAGATCGCGGCATATCGCGCGCTGCCGCCTTCCGAGTAACCGGACACCGCGCGGGTGAGCAGGCCTGCACCGGTCGACGCTTCCCACTCGTTCTGGTACTGCGCACTAGTCAGGCCGTGGCGTGCTTTGTAGGTCGCGCCGGCTTTCGAACTCCAGATCGCGCTGAAGTAGGTGTCGCCGCCGTGGCCGTAGACATTGACGTAGACCAGCCGGCGTCCCGCGTTGTCGTTCGCGGTGAAGGCTTGCTGGTATTCGCTCGACGTGAGTTGGGATTTCGACTGCCAATTGCCGAGATCGACCTTTTCGTACAGTGCGGTGTAGCGACGCTCGCCGCCGACCGATGTCACCGCGACATTGCGCGGACGGAAGCCGGCAGCGCTCAGCGTGTCCATGCGCTGCTGGTGCTGCTGTGCGCTCAGGCCGTGGTATGCGGTGACTTCAGGGCCGCCCTGTTTGCGGAAGATCGCGGCATAGCGCACGCCGCCGTCGCCGGCATAGCTTTCGACCATGGTCGGGCGATAGCCCTGACCGGTGAACTGATCGAAACGCTGCTGATACTGCGTCGCGTTCAAACCATGCACCGCCTGCCACGGCGTGGTGCCGGCCGGCCGGAAGATCGCGTTGTAACGCACATCGCCGCCGACGCTGAAGCCGTCGATCCATTCCAGCGCGTAGCCGGCCATCGATGCCTGATCGAACAGACATTGATAATCGCGCGCCGGCACGCCGTGACGCGCCACTTCCTTTGCGCCGGGTTTGATCGCGCCGGGCACGTTGCGCGCGTCGTAGCTCTTGCCGCTGACGAAGCGGCCGCCGTCGATGCCGCAGATCCGCGGGATGCGATTGCGCTTGCTGGCGTCGTTGTCGGTGAGAAAGCCGCCGACCGCGCTGATGCCGCTGGAGGCTTTCGGCACACCGACCTCGAAATGCAGATGGTCGCCGCTGGCGCAGCCGACATCGCCTTCGTCGCCCAGATAGGTGCCGGCTTCGACGAACTGGCCGACCTTGAGTTTGGCCTTGCCGCTGGACGAACCTTTGCGCATATGCGTGTACTTGGTCCATTCGCCGTTGGCGTGCTCGATCCAGACGTAGTTGTTCTTCTTGTCGGCGGCGGCCAGGCCGTCGCAGTCGAGGCGCTTGTCGAAGCCGTCGACGACGTGGCGCACGAAACCGTCGGCTGCTGCGACGATCTTGTAGGGGCCGCCGCCGCGACCGCCCATGTCGATGCGCCCGGGCGGGCTGTGGTCGGTGTGATCGTTGCTGACCTTGACTTCGGTGCCGTTGGCGTAGGGGATGCGGTAGACGCCCTTGGAGGCGTCCAGCGCGAATGCGGGGCCGCAGAGCAGCATCGATGCGGCGATGGCGCATAGCGCGTTGCGGTTGTGGTTGTGGTTGCGGGACATGAGCATGGTGGTTCTCCTCGGAAAACAGGGATGATCTGGGCCTTGCGCAGCCGGTTTCGCGTGCGCTGCATGCCGGCTCATTCAAGTAGTCGCGAAGCCGGGCCCGATCCCGCCACTTTTTTTTGCGGATTTTTTTGCGGGGCGTCGGCGGCCACTTCCGCCCGCATTCCGCGTTTGGGCGAGGGCAGGGGATGATGTGGCGGGATCCGCCGCTGTTTTCCGACTATTGAAGTGAGCCGCCCCTTGCGGCTCCATTCCAGCCCGAATCCGCACCGCCTCCGAGGAGATCGACCATGTTGTCCACCGCCCGCACACTGTCCTGTTTCGCGCTTGCCGCCGCGATGCTGTCCTCCACCGCCGATCTCGCCGCGCAAAGCCCGCAGACCTCGAAGCCGGTGCTCACCGCGCCCGACGATCCCGCGCCCAACGGCCCGACCCGCCCCGATCCCGACGGCGGCGATGTCGTCGAACTGAATGCCGTGGTGCATCGCGATCTCGCGCTCGATCCTGGTTTTCTGCTGGCCGGTACCCAGATCGCCTGGGGCCATACCGCGATCATCCAGGCGGCCACCGCCTCCGAAAAGAAAGACGGCAAATGCTCGTTCCGCTATGTGTACGGCACCCGTAATCTCGGTGTGGTCGCGTCGTTGCCCACCGACAACCGGATCCTGTTCCAGGAGATGGACGGTGCGGTGTTGTCGAGCCGCCCGCTGGCCGCGTTGGGTTCGCAGGCGGCCGCAAACAGCAGTGGCCACGTGTCGCTCGCGCCGGGCACGTGGATGCTGTACGTGCATGCCGATGCCACGGCGAAGAACGCCGAATCCAACGAGACCAACAATCTGCGTCGGGTCAGGGTCACGGTGAAGGGAAGCTGCAGCTGATCGATCCGTTCGCTACGTGGCGTAGCGGCCGCAATCGCAGCCGCTACGCACGCGGCATTACCCGCGCCGCGTCGCGCTCGCCAATGCCTGCGCCGCTTCCGTCGTACGCGGGTCGTTTTCGCCGAACGCATCCTGTCGCACCTTCAACGCTTCGCGCAGCAGCGGCTCGGCCTCTTCCCGGCGGCCGCGTTCGATCAGCAGTTGACCCAGCGGCACCAGCACCACCGCGAAACGCTGATGGCCCGCGGCGAGGCGTTTGCGATAGATCGCCAGCGCCTGCCGCATCGCGGTTTCGGCCTCATCCAGCCGTTTCTGTCGATACAGCACGATCCCCAGCCGGTTGAGCTGCATCGCCACGCGGTCGTGCTCGTCGCCATAGTGCTTGCGCTGGCCGACCAGCGCCTCGCGATACTGGCGTTCTGCGGCGACGAAATCGCCGCGTTTTTCCGCGACCTGGCCGAGGTTGAAGACCACCATCGAACGCCCGGGGCTGTCGGCGGGATAGATATCCAGCGCCTCGCGGTAGTAGCGTTCGGCGTGCTTCAAACTGCTTGTCTTGAGCTGGCCCGGTTCCGAATCGCTCGATTCCAGATAGGTCTGGCCGATGTCGTTGAGGTTCAACGCGATCGACGGGTGGCGTTCGCCCAAGGCCTTGCGTCGGATCTCCAGCGCGCGCAGCAGCATGTCGCGTGCGCCGTCGAAATCGCGGCGGGTCTTCAGCACCCGGGCGAGGGTGATCATGGTCACGCCGACATTGGGATGCGTCTCGCCCAGCGAGATCTGCATCGACGCCAGCGCTTCGCGGTACAGCGCTTCGGCCGAATCGTATTCGCCCAGATCGCTGCGCACCTGGGCCAGATCGGTCATCGCATACGCGATTTCCGGATGCTGCGCCGGCAGCAGTTGTCTGCGCAGGCTCAGCGACGCGCTCAACAGCGGCTCGGCGCCCGCGTAATCGCCCTGGCGGCGCAGGATCATGCCGAGGTCGCCCAGATTGTCGGCGACATGCAGATGACGCTCGCCGTGCACTCTGCGATGCATCGCCAGGGCCTCGCGATAAATCGTTTCGGAGCGGGCGAATTCGCCGCGCAGATCGAGCAGTTGGGCCAGATCGCCCAGCGTGGTCGCGACGTCATCGTGATCGCCGCCGAACGCGGCGCGATAACGCCCCAGCGCATCGCGCAGGTCGGTTTCGGCGGCGGGGTAATCGCCGCGGTCGCTGCGCACCCGGCCGCGGCTGCGCAGCCCACGCGCCAACAGCAGCGGCTGTCGCGACGCTTCGGTGCGCGCGATCTCCAGGCTGCGCGCGAACAGCATTTCGGCGCGCTCGTACGCGCCGAGCTGGCGATAGGCTTCGCCCACCGCATCCAGCAGCTCGGTCTGCACGTCGGGCTGGCCGCCGAGTTCGCGTTCGATCGACGCCCAGCCGCGATCCAGCAGTTCCCACGCGGTGAGCTGCGCGCTGCCGGACGCATCCGGGTTTGCGCCCTCGAACACGCGCAAGACCAGCGTCTTCACCTGCAGCGCCTTCGCGGCTTCCGCCTGCGCGCGATCGCGTTCGCGCGCGAGCGCGTTCGCCTGCAATGTCACTGTCACCGCATAACTGAAGATCATCGCGACGATCGCCACGCTCGCGGCCACCGCCCAGGCATGCCGGCGCACGAACTTGCCGGTGCGATAACCCCAGGTTTCCGGGCGCGCGCGCACCGGGCGGCCCTGCCGCCAGCGTTCCAGATCCTCGATCATCGCGATCGCGGAGGCGTAACGGCGCTCCGGTTCCTTGCGCAGCGCTTTCAGCACGATGTTGTCGAGATCGCCGCGCAGCTTGCGGCGCAGCGCCGACGGCGTGGTCTGGCGCGCTGCGGCGCTGCCGTTGTCGGCACCCTCGTCGTCGCTCGTCACGCGCTCGCTGGGGCGCACCGGCTCGGCGCGGCAGATCGCATTTTCCAGTGTCTGCTGCGACATGTCGGTCACGCGCTGGGCGCGCTGGCCGGTCAGCAGTTCGTACAGCAGCAGACCGAGCTGATAGACATCGGTCGCGGTCGATGCCGGCTGGCCGTAGACCTGCTCCGGCGTGGCGTAGTCGGGCGTGAATACCCGCAGCGCGGTGCGGGTCAGCGGTTCTTCGCCGAGCGGCTCGTCGGCGAGCGCTTTGGCGATGCCGAAATCCAGCAGCTTCGCTTTGCCGTCGGTGCCAATGATGATATTGCTGGGCTTGATGTCGCGATGCGCGATCAGATTGCGGTGCGCGTAGGCCACCGCCTGCGCGACTTGTACGAACAGCGCGACGCGCTGATCGACGCTCAGCCGCTCGCGGTCGCTGGCGCGGTCGATCGGCTCGCCTTCGACATACTCCATCACCAGATACGGCCGGCCCTGCGGGTCGTGGCCGCCGTCGAGCAGGCGCGCGATACCTTCGTGGTTCAGCGTCGCCAGAATCTGTCGTTCCTGCTCGAAACGGCGCAGGAATTCATCGGAGTCGGCGCCGGCGCGCAGCAGTTTCATCGCGCCGTGCTGGCGGAAGCCGCCCTCGCTGCGTTCGACCAGATACACCGTGCCCATGCCGCCGCGGCCCAGCGTGCGCAGCGCATGCCACACGCCGATGCGGAAGTCATCGAAGCTGACATCCTCGAAAGGAAGCGTGGGCGAGGGCGACTCGACGCCGCCGGTGCTCGAGGCGTGTTCGAACAGCGCCTGCCACACCGGCTGCGCCAGCGCGCGCGGCTCCAGACCCGATGCGCCGATTCCGGGCGACTCCGCCAAGCTCAGCAGTTCGCGCAGTTCCGCCGCGAGCGCCGGTTCGCGGGCATCGAGATCCGCCAGAAAGCCCGCACGCGCCTCGCCTTCGAGATCCAGCGCCTGATCGAACAGCGCATCCAGTTGGATGCGCGGGTCTTTGCCGGTCTGGTCGTTGCCGCCGGTGCTCATTCGCCGTCGAGCGCCTTCAGCAGCCAGACCCGGGCGCGCAGCCAGTCGCGTTGCACGGTGCGCAGCGAACTGCCCATCGCCTCGGCGGTTTCCTCTTCGGTCAGGCCCGCGAAGTAGCGGCATTCCACGACCTGGGCGAGACGCGGATTGAAGGCGGCCAAGCCTTCCAGCGCGCCGTCGATGGCGAGCATTCTTTCGGGCGCGTCCTCGGTGCTGACCAGATCGGGTTCCAGGGTGACCTGGATCTGGTCGCCGCCGCGCTTGCCGGCCAGCCGCCGCCGCGAGTCGTCGACCAGGATCCGGCGCATCGCCCGCGCGCAGATCGCGAAGAAATGGCCGCGGTTCTGCCAATCCACGCCGCCTTCGCCGACCAGTTGCAGATAGGCCTCCTGCACCAGGCTGGTGGTGTCCAGCAGCGCCCCGCGCTGGCCGTTGCGGGCCAACTGGCCATGGGCGATCGCGCGCAACTGGTCGTAGACCATCGGCACCATCCGGTCGAAGGCCTCGCGGTCGCCGGCGTGGTGGCGTTGCAGCAGTTGGGTGATGTCGCTGAGCATGTTGTCAGTGAGCATGGGAGGTCTTGGCTGGCGGTTCGGCGGGAGGCAGTTTCGCCCGGGGGACGCCTTATTAAACGTCAGAACGCGATTGAGCTGGGCTGGGGGCAAGGCCGGCCGGGGCCTGAGACCGCTTACATTGCACGAATGCGCGAAAATTGCTTCAATGCGCGCCAGCGTTCTGTATTTGGAAAAATCGATATGAACGATCTCAACGACCTTTATTACTTCGCGATGGTGGTCGAGCACTCCGGGTTCGCCGCCGCCGAGCGTGCGCTGGGCATCCCGAAATCGCGCCTCAGCCGCCGCATCAGCCAGCTCGAAACCGACATGGGCGCGCGCCTGCTGCAGCGTTCGACCCGACGCTTCGCGGTGACCGATGTCGGCCAGAGCGTCTACCGCCACGCGCAGTCGATGCTCGCTGAAGCCAGCGCCGCGCGCGAAGTGGTCGACCGGCTCAGCGCCGAACCCCGCGGCCTCGTGCGGGTGAGCGTGCCGGTGGGCATCGCCCAGGAGCTGATGCCGAAACTGCTGCCGGATTTCCTCGCCCGCTACCCGCTGGTGCGCGTGCAGCTGCACGTGAACAACCGCCGCGTCGACGTGATCAACGAAGGCTTCGACGTCGCCATCCGCGTGCGCGCCAAGCTGGACGACGACGGCAGTCTGGTGATGCGCAGCTTCGGCCAGATCCAGGAACTGCTGGTCGCCAGTCCGAAATACCTCGACCGCGCCGGCCGCCCGCGCGACCCGGAAGAACTCGCCAGCCACACCACGCTCAGCATGAGCGAGGACGAAGCTCGCCAGCGCTGGGAATTGCAGGGCGAGGGTGGCGAAATCCGTCGCGTGGAACTGAAACCGCGCATCGCCGGCTTCGATTTCCCGATGCTGATGGCGCTGGCCAAGCAAGGCCTGGGCGTGACCCTGATCCCCGAAACCATCTGCGCCGACGCCGTGCGCAACCGCGAGCTGGAAGTGGTGCTGCCCGCTTGGCGCCTGCCGATGGGCATCTGCCACGCGGTCTTCGCCTCGCGCCGCGGCCTGCTGCCGGCGGTGCGGATGTTCATCGACTACCTCGCCGAGAACCTGCCGCCGTTGCTGGAGGCCTCGCGCCTCAACTGCCTGCACTGCCCGGGTGGGATGGCACCGGATAAGCAGGTTAAAATCGTCGAGACGGTGTGATGCTGGTTGGCAGGGGGAAGCGGCTCGATGCGCTCGATGAGCATCGAACCCTCCCACTGTCATCCCGAGTCGAAGGCGAGGGACCTGCTGTTCTGCTTTTCGCTGTGTTGTTGGGCGCAAGCAAAAACAGGCCCCTCACCCGATAAAGCCTGGATTCGAGATGACAGTAGTTTTTTGCCGCAGTTGAAAAAATACGGAAGCGTGGCCGAGTGGTTTAAGGCAGCAGTCTTGAAAACTGCCGTGGGTTTACGCCCACCGTGAGTTCGAATCTCACCGCTTCCGCCAATAATCGATTGATTAAGCTTCTGTCGGTGAACTAGGAGAGAAGAAACGTGAATCAACAACTAGTCGCGCTTTACGAGATCAAGAGGCAATCATTTTTGCTTGGGTATATCCAAACCCCTGATCGCTTCGATAACGCTCTTGCTTATGCTTATTACCACCGTGTCGCTCCAGTGTTTCACGAGAATATTGCAAGAGAAACGTACGGCAGCGATCCTTTTGATGAGATATATGCTGTAAAGCGAGATTTTGCGCTCGAAGTGCTTAACTATGTTGATGAGCGATCCTTGGCAGGGGATTTAAAGGCAATCGAATTCAATAGCCTTGAAAATAAATTTGGTGGTTATAAGGTCAACAGGATGGAGCTTGTCAATATTCTCGAATACGCACGTATCAATCGCAGATTTGATAGTGCAGTTTGGGCTGCAATTGAGAGTAGGGCTCCAATGGAAGCAAATCCATTGGAAAGTAAGTTCACTCCGGAAGATGTTGATTTCAGTTGATGCCTCAAGCGAACGCTTTGGCCGCACAAAAGCCGGCGTGCTTGAGCACGCCCTACGACGAATCGCTGAAACGACATGGGGTCGATGGCCTGCTTTGCGATGGCATCCGTTGCCTCCATGGCTACATGGAGGCGTGACGATCGCGCCCGACGTCAATTCCGAACAGGCGAGATCGTGCCGATCATGTCCGCCGGCACTGCGAAGCCGTCGTCCATGCGCATCCGCGGGGTGTGGCCGGCGGCGAAATCGAAGCGGAAATCGCGGGTCATCAGTGCGCAGTACAGCAGCAACTGCGCGTGGCCGACCGACGCGCCGACGCATGAGCGGGGCGCGAAGCCGAAAGGAACATAGGCGCTGGGCGTGGTCTGCCGGCGCGTGGGCAACCAGCGGTCGGGGTCGAAGGTTTCCGGATCTTCCCAGTATTCGTCCGAGTGATGCTGGATATACGAACTGAGTTCGTAGGTCTGGCCTTTCTTCACCGAGACGCCATCGATGGCGATATCGCGCGATGCGATACGCCGGGTGACGAACGGGGTGGTCCACAGCCGCATCGCTTCCTTGATGAAGCGCATCGTGCATGGAAGTTTCCGCATCGGCAGCCGGTACAGCTCATCCGCGTCCAGCGCCGTGGTCTCTTCGCGGATGCGTGCGTACCACTCCGGGTATTTGGAGAAGGCGTAGAGCAGGCAGGCGGCCATCATTCCGGGGACGCCTGAAATGGCGATCAGTTGCACCGTCACCAGATACGTCACCCGATCCACGCCGATCCTGTCGTTGAGCGTGAGCAGGGACTGGGCGTAGTCCTCGTGCGTGTCGCCGCTGCGTACGCGACGCTTGAGCTCGCGGGCGATGACGCGGCTGGACGCGCGCAGCACCCGGAAATCGGAAATGCGCTGGCGGAACGAAATGCGCTGGGTCTGCTGCACGCGGAACCGCAGTTCCTGTTCGGCGATGAGGGCGCGCGCGCCGTCGGAATCGACATTGTCGATCACCATCGGAATCAGCGTGCGCGACATCATCTGCCACACGATTTTCGTCAGATCATCGCTGCGCCCTTCGTACATGCCCAGATCTGCGCGCATGCGCTCGTAAAGCGATTTCATGTGTGCGGGCGCAGAGAGTCTGGCGCTTTGTTCGGCGATCAGCGAACGCACTTCGCGCCATGCGACCGGCTCGGCGGATTTGCGGATCTTCAGAAGATCGACCAGGGATTCCGCGACCTTGAGATCCTGGGCGTTTTCCTTGTCGACCTTCAGTGCGAGAACCGGGTCGAATATGCCGATCACCCCATCCTCAAGCTTCACGACCGGGCCATCGCGCTGCGCCCGTTCGAGCAGACGGGCCGCAGGGTTGAATTCGATGGCATCGATGTCGACGGTCAAGTGCTTGTCCTCATTCGAGCGGGAAGGTGGCCGATGATCGGCCACCTTCTTTGTGTGCAATACCGCTTTGGAATCGATTCAGAACTCGACCCAGTACGGCCACACTTTCCACAGGCTGCTTTTCTCGTTGGGATGGATGTTCAGGGTCACGCGGGCAGCACGCATCAGTCGGGCCATGGTTCTACTCCTCGAATGTTTGAAATTGAAAAAGTTGAAGCGGTGACGCGGAACGTTGTTATCACTCGATAATCGACGGTGTCAATCGGTCGCCGATTCAATCTGCATCCGTGGATTTACAGTGTCGAAACGATATGTTTTTCAGGTGATCCTGTCGTTTTCCGTTTTTCGCTTGCGTCCGTTTTCCCGGATTCCACCGCTGACGGGCGATGCTGATCCTGTCGGTTCCGATTTTCCGCTTCCGGTTTTCTTGTCGTGTTCCGGCGATCACGGCCGAGTGATGCGGTCCGCATGGATTCATTCCTGCCGGGTTGTCCGCTGGGCGGCGATGGTCGGCCGCAAAAAAAATAATTCGCCGGACAGCTTCGGCCACGATGGATTCGGGGTCGCGCGGGGTTCAAAAAGCGGCGGAGTGCGCGAAGCGGGACCGACTTCCGTTCGCGCCAGGACCGGTGTCGCGGCTCGCCCGCCCGAGGGCTGGTCTCCGGTTTCCGCGGACGAAAGCGACGCGCCGGCTACAATGGCCGAATGTCTTCCGTCCTGCCCACGGCTTCATCGGCCCCCCTGACCCTCATCCGCAATGCCTCGGTGTTCGCGCCCGAGGCCCTGGGCCTGCGCCAGTTGCTGCTCGGCGGCGGAAAAATCCTGTGGATCGGCGGCGCGGATGAGCCGGCGCCGGTCGTGCCCGGGCTCGATGTGGTCGATCTGGGCGGCAAACGCCTGATTCCCGGCTTGATCGACGGCCACGCCCACGTCACCGGCGGCGGCGGCGAAGGCGGGTTCGCGACGCGGGTGCCGCCGGTGCCGCTGTCGCGGTTCACGACCGCCGGCGTCACGACCGTGGTCGGGGTGCTGGGCACCGACGATCTGGCGCGTTCGCCGGGCGAGTTGCTGGCCTCGGTGCATGCGCTGCGCGAGCAGGGGCTGGGCGCGTTCGCCTGGTGCGGCGGCTATCACCTGCCGCCGGTCACCCTGACCGGCAGCGTCCGCGGCGACATCGCGTTCCTCGACCCGGTGATCGGCGTCGGCGAGCTGGCGATCAGCGATCACCGCTCCAGCCAGCCGACCTTCGACGAATTCGTGCGCGTCGCGTCCGAGGCGCACGTCGCCGGGCTGATGACCGGCAAGGCCGGGGTGCTGCATCTGCATCTGGGCGACGGCGTGCGCGGGCTGGCGCTGGTGCGACGCGCGCTGGACGAAACCGAACTGCCGGCGCGGGTCTTTCACCCCACGCACATCAACCGGCGCAAGGCGCTGTTCGAGGAAGCGCTGGCGCTGGCGAAGCGCGGCTGCACGGTCGATATCACCGCGTTCCCGGTCGAGGACGGCGAGGATGCGTGGTCCGCCGCCGAGGCCTGGGAGCGTTACCACGCTTCGGGCGCGCCCGCGGAGCGCTTGACCATCAGTTCCGATGCCGGCGGCTGCCTGCCCACCTTCGATCACGACGGTCGCTTGTGCCGGATGGATGTGGGCAGCGCGCGCGCATTGCTCGACACGATCCGCGAACTGCTCGCGCATGGTCATGCGCTGGACGCGGTGCTGCCTGCATTCACCCGCAACATCGCGCGCCATCTGCGGCTGGCGGGCAAAGGCGAAATCACGGTCGGCGCCGACGCCGATCTGGTCGCGCTGGATGCCGACGGTCGCGTCGTCGATGTGATGGCGCAGGGCGTCTGGCATGTGCGCGATGGCGATGTGCTGCGCGTGGGCATGTTCGAGAATTCGCAGGCGGATCGCGTTTGAGGCCTAGATATTGTCATCCCGAGCGTAGCGAGGGACCTGCTGTTCTGTGTTGTTCGCTATGGAAAGCAGGTCCCTCGCTACGCTCGGGCTGACCGATCATTTTTTTGCGACTACGACGTCGTAACCTAATCCAGGAAAACAGATGTGCCCCAGTAAAATTCCCGACGGGGAAGTGCGCGGTTGGATCATTCCCATCGGCGGCGCCGAAGAAAAAGAGAACGACCGCGCGATCCTCGCCCGCTTCGTCGAACTCTGCGGCGGCGCCGACGCCGATATCGTGGTGATTCCGACCGCGAGCAGGCTCGCGGCGACCGGCCCACGCTATGTCGACATCTTCAACAGCCTCGGCGTGACGAACGTCGAAGTGATGGATTTCGACACCCGTCGCGACGCCGACGAGCCGCGACGGGTGAAGCGCATCGAGCAGGCCAGCGGCGTGTTCTTCACCGGCGGCAACCAGCTGCGGCTGGGCACGCTGCTCGGCGGCACCGCAGTGGCGAAAGCGATCCGCCAGTGCAACGCGCGCGGCATGCACGTGGCCGGCACCAGTGCGGGCGCGGCGTTCCTCAGCGAACACATGATCGCGTTCGGCGAAGAAGGCCCGACGCCCATCGCCGGGATGGTGCGATTGGCGCCGGGTCTCGGCCTCACGAACCGTTTCGTCATCGACCAGCATTTCCGCCAGCGCGACCGCCTCGGCCGGCTGACCGCGGCGCTGGCCTTCAATCCGTTCGCGATCGGCATCGGTCTGGACGAAGACACCGCGGCGCTGATTTCGCCGGACAACGTGGTCGAAGTGCTGGGCAGCGGCGGGGTGACCGTGGTCGACGCCGCCGGCCTGCAGTTTTCGTCGATGGCGCAGGTCGATGAGGGCGAGCCGGTCTGCCTGCTCGGCCTGAGCTTCCACATCCTCGTCGCCGGTGCTACGTTCAACCTGCACACGCGCAAGGCTTCGGCCGGCGCGCTGCTCGTACCCAAGGAATAAGCCCAGGAGTCAGTTCACGTCATGCGCATCCTCGATCGTTCGGTATTCGTTGGTCCCTCGCTGTATGCGCATTTCCCGGTGATCCGGCTGGAGCTGGATCTCGGCAAGCTGGAAGCCTGGCCCACCAGCCGGCTCGGCGCCGGTTTCGTCGATGCGCTGGTCGAGGCGGTGCCCGGTCTGGCCGAACACGGCTGCTCCTACCGCGAGCCCGGCGGGCTGATCCGGCGGATGAAGGAAGGCGAGGGCACCTGGCTGGGCCATGTGCTGGAACACGTCGCCATCGAGCTGCAGAACATGGCCGGTGAAGACGTGACCTTCGGCAAGACGCGCAGCATCGACGACCGCCCGGGCGTGTATTCGGTGGTCTATGAATACGCGCAGCGCGAGGAAGGCATCGAAGCCGGCGAACTGGCGTTGAAACTGCTGCGTTCGCTGCTGCCGGAAGAGCTGCGCTCTGCCGACGCAGTGCCCGAGGACTGGAACTGGCCCGAAGCGCGCGACACCTTCATCCGCTACGCACAGCGCCGCGCGCTGGGGCCGTCCACGATGTCGCTGGTCAAGGCGGCCGAAGAGCGCAATATCCCGTGGCTGCGCTTGAACGAGCAGTCGCTGGTGCAGTTGGGCCACGGCAAATACCAGCAGCGCATCCAGGCGACGGTCACCGGCAAGACCTCGCATATCGCGGTCGAACTGGCCAGCGACAAGGAAGAAACCAACAAGATCCTCGGCTCGCTCGGCCTGCCGGTGCCGCGTCAGGAACTGGTGCAGAGCGAAGGCGCCGCGCGCCGCGCCGCGCGCAAGATCGGTTTTCCGGTGGTCACCAAACCGTACAACGGCAACCACGGTCGCGGCATTTCCATTCGCCTCGGCAGCGACGAGGAAGTGGTCGAAGGTTTTCTGAAGGCGAAAGAGATTTCGCGTTCGGTCATCGTCGAGACCTTCTGCGAAGGCGACGATCATCGTCTGCTGGTGGTCAACGGCGAACTGGTCGCCGCCACCCGACGCACGCCCGGGCATGTGATCGGCGACGGCACGCATACCGTCCGCGAACTGGTCGAGATCGTGAATCAGGATCCGCGCCGCGGCATCGGTCACGAGAAAGTGCTGACCCGGATCGAACTGGACGCGCAGGCCGAGATGATGATGGCGCGTGCTGAAGTCACCGCCGACAGCGTGCCGGAAGCGGGCCGCATCATCTATCTGCGCTCGACCGCGAATCTGTCCACCGGCGGCACCGCCACCGACGTGACCGACATCATCCATCCCGACAACCGCGAAATGGCGGTGCGCGCGATCAAGGCCATCGGCCTGGACGTGGGCGGCGTCGATTTCCTCAGCACCAATATCGCCGAAAGCTACAAGACCATCGGCGGCGGCATCTGCGAAGTCAACGCGGCGCCCGGCTTCCGCATGCACGTGGCGCCGAGCGAAGGCAAGCCGCGCGACGCCGCCGGCCCGGTGATCGACATGCTGTTCCCGCAGGGCACGCCGTCGCGGGTGCCGATCGCCGCGATCACCGGTACCAACGGCAAGACCACCACCTCGCGCATGCTCGCGCACATCGCCAAGATGGCCGCGTTCACGCCGGGCCTCACCACCACCGACGGCGTGTACATCGACGGCCAGCGCACGGTCGAAGGCGACATGACCGGGCCGGTGTCGGCGCGGATGGTGCTGGCCGATCCGCAGATCGATTTCGCGGTGCTGGAAACCGCGCGCGGCGGCCTGCTGCGCGCGGGCATGGGCGTGACCCGGGTCGATGTCGGCGCGGTGCTGAACGTGCAGTCCGATCATCTCGGCATGAAGGGCATCGACACGCTGGAGCAACTGGCCGAGGTCAAACGCATCGTCGTTGAAGTTGCGGAAGACTGCGCGGTGCTCAACGCCGACGATCCCAACGTGCTGAAGATGGGCGGCTATACCGACGCCAAGGTCATCTGCTACGTCACCATGAATCCTTCGCACGGGCTTGTGCGCGAGCACATCCGCGCCGGCGGCCGCGCCTGCGCGCTGGAAGCCGGCGTCAACGGCCAGATGATCACGCTGTACGACAAGGGCAGCCACATCCCGCTGCTGTGGACGCATCTGATTCCGGCGACGCTGGAAGGCAAGGCGCTGCACAACGTGCAGAACGCGATGTTCGCCGCGGCGATGGCATTTTCGATGGGCATCAAGCTCGATTCGATCCGCCAGGGCCTGCGCACCTTCGATAGCACCTTCTTCCAGGCACCGGGCCGGATGAATGTGTTCAACGAGCATCCGTTCAAGGTGCTGTTCGATTACGGCCACAACGCGCATGCGGTGGCGGCGATGGCCGATCTGGCGCAGCGTCTGGAAGTGAGCGGCCGTCGCCTCGTGGTAGTGGCCGGCCCCGGCGACCGCCGCGACGAAGATCTGCGCGATATCGCCAAGGCCGTGGCCGGCGGTTTCGACCACTACATCTGTCGCCGCGACGACGGCCTGCGCGGTCGCAAGTCCGACGAAGTGCCGCAGCTGATCGCCGCGACCCTGCGCGAGCACGGCGTCGCCGATCACCAGATCAGCATCATTCCCGACGAACAGGATGCGATCGACGCCGGGCTGCGCATGGCCCAGTCCGGCGACGTGCTGCTGGTGTTCGCCGATGCGCTGGTGCGTTCGTGGAAGCAGATCATCAAGTTCAAGCCCGAGGGTGCGCCGGAGAAAGTCGCGGTGGCGGCGAACACGGTCGATGAGGAAGCGCCTGGCGCCGAGCCGGATTTCTCGCCGGAGCAGTGGGAAGGCGTGAGCCGCGATGAGCGCGGCATCTTCATCTCGCGCGAGAGCGACGACTGAGCGCCGCGACCTTGGAAGCTTCTGATACCACCGCAGCAGAACCACCGTTCGAGGACTCGCGGCGTCTCACGGGTGCGAACGTGTATTTCTCGGGCTGCGGCGCAGCGCTCGAAACCATGGGCCCGCAGGCGCGCGATCCGGTCGCGCTCGCGGCGTGGTGGCTGCGCGCGGAAGCCGCGCGCGAGGCCTTGGGTTGGACGAAAACCGAGCCGGTGGTGCGCGTGCATCGCAGCGGTACGTCGCTGGCGTTCGTCGCGCCGGCCGATCAGCTCTACACCGCGACCGAAATCAACGAATGGGCCTGGTGCGCCAGCGTCGGCGATACCAGCCTGCATGCGCCCGGCCATCCCGCCAGCCACGACACCATCCTCGCGCTGCACACGCTGCAGCGCTTCGCCGCCGCCGAACGTCGCCCCGACGCGATCGCGCTGCTCGAATGCGCGCACAGGCATGGCATCCCGGCATTGATCGACGACGACGCGCTGAGTCTCGGTCTGGGGGTGCATGGGCGCACATGGACGATGGATGCTGCATTGCCGGCCGCGGAAGATGTGCCGTGGCCGATGCTGGGCAAGATCCCAGCCGCGCTGGTCACCGGTTCCAACGGCAAGACCACGACGGTGCGCCTGATCGCGGCGATGCTGCGCGCGCAGGGTCTGCGCACCGCGCATTCCTGCACCGATGGGCTGTTTGTGGGTGCGGGTGTCGGTGCGGGCATCGGCGACGGCGCCGACATCGAACGCCTCGAAAGCGGCGACTATTCCGGTCCGACCGGCGCGCGCCAACTGTTGCGTCGCACCGATGTCGAAGCGGCGGTGCTGGAAACCGCGCGCGGCGGTCTGCTGCGGCGCGGATTGGCCTTGGCCGATGCCGATGTCGCGGTCGTCACCAACATCAGCGCCGATCATTTCGGCGAATACGGCATCCATTCGGTCGAAGATCTCGCTTCGGTCAAACTCACGGTCGCGCGCGCAGTGGCTGCGCACGGCTGGCTGGTGCTGAACGCCGAAGATTCGCTGCTGCGCAGGCTGGGCCCGCAGACCGCGCCGCGGGTCGCGTGGTTCGCGGTCGATCACGAAACGCTGCCCGCCGATACGATGGATCTGCCGCGCTGCGCGGTGCGCGATGGCCGCCTGCTGCTGGACGACGGTCTGGAAACGCACGACCTCGGCGACATCGCGGCGATGCCGGTCACCCTCGGCGGCCGCGCCCGTTACAACATCGCCAATGTCGCGGGCGCTGCGCTCGCCGCATCGTTGCTGCGCGTGCCGATCGCGACCATCAGCGCGGTGCTCGCCGACTTCGGTCGCAGTCATGTCGACAATCCCGGCCGTCTGCAGCACTGGGCGTTCGCCGGGATCGAGATTTTCCTCGATTACGCGCACAACCCGGATGGCCTTGCGGGTCTGCTCGACATCGCCCAGGCGCGTCGCGGCGCCGGGCGTCTGGCGCTGCTGCTCGGTCAGGCCGGCAATCGCGAGGACGAACAGATCCGCGAACTCGCGGCGGTGGCGGCCCGATACGCGCCGGATCTTGTGGTGGTCAAGGATATCGACGGCTTCCTGCGCGGCCGGGTGGCCGGCGAGGTCGCGGAAGTGATTCGCAATGAGTTGTTGCGGCTGGGCATGCATGAGGCGGCGCTGCCGGTGCGGCTGCGCGAAGCCGACGCCGCGCGCGAAGCGCTGGGCTGGGCGCGCGTCGGCGATGTGCTGGTGCTGCCGGTCCACAGCCTCGATGCCAAGGCCGAGGTCGCTGGTCTGCTCGATCTACTGCAAACGCAGGGCTGGCAGCCGGGACAGGCCTTGCCCGACGCGGCCGTTGATCCGCTGGTGTAGGAGGGGCTTCAGCCCCGAGCCTTCGGTTATCTGCGGTGTCCTGAAAGCTCGGGCCTGAAGGCCCTCCTACAGGCCTGAGGCCTGAAGGCCCTCCTACAGAAGGACGGGTTTCATTTATTTCGACTGCGCGTCCCAGGCGCGGATCGCGGCTTCCACCGCATCGACACCTTTGGCGGCGGCTGCTTCGTCGACCTGATCGATCGTGTCGTTCGGGCTGTGGATGACCTTCATGACCTTGGGCGGCGACATCGGCCGCTTGCCGGAGAACACTGCAAGGATGTTCGGAATTTCGTCGGCGCCGACCAGCGAGTACGAGACCGCAGGCCAATCGGCCTTGAGGAAGGCGAGATGGTCGGACGGCGGATATTGCGCGCCGGCGGTGATGGCTAGTCCCTGCGCCTGCGCGGCGCTGCTGCTGGCGGCGACCAGCGGATGCGCCGGGTCCGGCGTCATCATCCACAGGCTGTCGCCCCAGCCGAAGACATCGAAGTTGATGTAGAGCGCGGGTTTTTCGCTGTCCTGGGAAATATAGGCGGAGGCGCCGAGCAGGCCGTGTTCTTCCAGGTCCCAGAACGCGACCTTCACCCGGTGATGAGCCAAGGGCGCGCGCTGCAGGCGTTCGGCCAGCGCCATCACCACCGCGCTGCCGGATGCGTTGTCGGTGGCGCCGCGGCCCGCGTCGACGCGATCCGAGTGTGCGCCGATCAGCAGCAGCGGCGCGTCGGCCGGGCCGCCGAGATCGACCAGCAGGTTTTCGCCTTCCAGTCTGCCGGCGACGAACGCCTGTTTCGTCGCGGTCAGACCGATGCTCTGCAGGCGCGTCTGCAGATGCGCGCGGCGGCCGGCGTTGTCCTCGGCCTGTGCCATGCCCGCGACATCGCCGTACCAGCGGCTGTGGGCAAGATCGGGTCCGCTGGATGCCGGCTTCGACGCGGGCGTGGCTGCGCAGGCCGTCAGCATCGGAATCAGCATGGCAATCGGCAGTGCGGCGGCGAGAACGGTCTGGCGACGCGGCAGCAGGGACATCGGGCGTTTCCTTTGGGCCAAGGCATTGGCGAAAGCCGAATCCTGCCAGAGTCGAGACCGTGCCAGAGGTGTCGTAAGTCACCCGATGTGCGACACAGCGGGCCCGGGTCGGATTTTTCCTACACGCCGATGCGGGGAACGACGCTTGTCGCACACGCCGGGCTTGCCTAGTCTGTGCGCAGGACGACTCTTGTGGGGAAAGGAATGACGATTCGGGTATTTCTGTTGGACGACCACGCGCTGGTGCGCACCGGCATGCGCATGATGCTGTCGGCCGAAGTCGATATCGAAGTCGTCGGCGAAGCCGATTCCGGCGAGATCGCGCTGCCGATGATCCGCAGGCTCAAACCCGACGTAGTGCTCTGCGACCTGCATCTGCCTGGCATCAGCGGACTGGAAGTCACCGAACGCATCGTCAAGGGCGATTACGGCTGCAAGGTCGTGGTGGTGTCGGTGCTGGAGGACGGCCCGATGCCGAAACGGCTGATCGAAGCCGGGGCATCCGGTTACGTCGGCAAGGGCGGGGATGCGGTCGAGTTGCTGCGTGCGGTGCGCGACGTGGCCCGCGGCAAGCGCTATCTGGCCAACGGAATCGCCCAGCATCTGGCGCTGGCGGGTATCGGCGGCGAATCCTCGCCGTTCGACACGCTGTCGCCGCGCGAGCTGGAAGTGGCCATGCTGCTGGTGCAGGGCATGCGCCAGGAAGACATCGCCAAGCGTCTGAGTCTCAGCGCGAAGACCGTGAACACGCACAAATCGCGACTGTTCGAGAAACTCGGCATCCAGGACAGCATCGCGCTGGCGCGGCTGTCCTCTCAAGACGGTCTGAGCGATCCCGCGCGCGTCCTGTGCCGCGCG
>CBIHKW010000019.1:0-40937 GCA_966203835.1 uncultured Thermomonas sp. | reverse complement strand
TTTTTTGTCTGAAACGCTTAATCCCGTGACGTAGTGCTTCTGCCCAATACGAGATTCACGGTACTTTTTGTCGTTAAGCACGAACCCGTGATTTCGAAGAACTTGCCTCACAAGATTTTTTTCTGGGACATCCGCGCGCCCAGAAATAGTGATGTCATCAGCGTAACGGGTATAAGAACATCCGCAAGATTCAGCCATTTTATGAAAATCTAAATCCAACGGAAGCGCTACGAGATTCGCGATTATTGGACTTGCATTCAAACCTAGAGGCAGGGATCCGTTTATGGATAAGAACCTTGCCAATTGCTTCGCAACTTTTTCTTTAATTCCAGATTCAAGTAGAGCCAGCTCAATTCTTCCAATCGTTATTGATGGAAAAAAATCCTTGATGTCAACACTGACAAGACGCAAAGCACCGAGATGACATTGAGCATTTTTTCGAGTCGACCGTCCCTTGATGAAGCCATAAGCGCAAGGATGCGGAAACGAGGACCCCGGGCGACATAAAAAGCTTTCTATTGCCCTCGCTGCAGACTTATGAGCCAGCTTGATAACAGGAGTGATTGGCTCCCAAACGGTCCTGTAACGAGACGGATCAGGCAGAGAAAGTTCGCTAACCATAAAACCACTGAAAAGTTCCCGTTCGACTCCAGAAAAAGAAAAGGAGTTCGATAGCGATTTTTTTGGTATCAAATGTCGCTTATATAGCGTCTCTGGATCAGAACACTCAACGACTTCACTAAAAATTTTCGTCGCGATGCCCAGCCCCGCAGCGAGCTGAGCCAAGCTCAGTGGGCGAGTGAGGTCTACCGAGAAATTGTCCAGACTCATAGGCGGGGCGGGTGCCAAGCAAGGGAAAGCAAGTGATACCGCGATGGCGGACGCGTAAGCGCGCCCCAATCAACAAGCTCGGACACCCGCCCCTTCTTCGATCATAGTGCTGTAGCCCGGGTCTCGCAACAGCGAGACCCGGGATCGCCCACCGCAAGCATATGTATCAATTGCGAATCGTGCGTTCTGATCTGATCTATTCCAAACGCCGAAACAAGGCGGCGATTCGCATGGCGGCAGTCGGTGGACGTTCACAAGAATGATTCTCGAAGAGAGGATTGCATCGGCACGGCATCGAAACAGCCGCGATCTCCATGTACGACGAATGGCGGAACGCCCGGGCTTGCGGCGACGGTTCCCCCGGGTCTCGCCGTTGGCGAGACCCGGGCTACGAGAATCTATGCTGGCTGATGCCGGAAGCGGGCATCGATAACGTCGATCCTCGTTCCGGACATCGCAGCGATGTCTTGTCGATTTGCATCCTCACGACGAGCGGATTGGCGTTGCGACGACACGTCGCAGCACGATCATCCACAAACAAATCAAACCTTTGTCACACGCCTGAAACACCGATAAAAATGCTGCACCGCGACAAAAATCGCGGTGTTGACCATACCCGATGGAACGGATACGGTTAGCCCCGCCTGGGGCGGACCGTACGGGTTCGGATGGCGGTCAAACGGGGCAAGGACGATCTTGAAGCGCCTCGGCTTCTCTCAAGACACAACCTCATTACAAGGATGCAGATCATGATCAACCGATTGGGCAAGAATGCGCGTGCGTTGCTCTCGACGCTGGCGCTGGTGGCCGTTGCTGCGCCGTCGATGGCCAGCACGCTGAACCAGAACGTGTCGTGGACCATCGACCGCTCCGGCACCACTGCGAAATATCGCGTCGTCGCGTACGGCGATTCGATCTACGCCGGTTACAACGGCTCCATTTCCAACGCCGCCAAGTACTCGGCGCCCACGGTCGATGCCGAATATCTGTCGGCGCTGTGGGGTGCGGATATCGAAAGCATCCGTCGCGCGAAGTCGGGCGCGGTGGCCTCCGATGTCTACAACAACAAGATCGTCGCCGAGCGTTCGTACATGCAGGCCGCTTCGACCCGCGTGGTGACTTTCGAAATGTGCGGCAACGATGGTCTACAGGCGCGTACCAGCTTCAAGGGCCAGACCGGCACCTGCAATTACAGCGTGCTGACGACGGCGGTGAACAACTGCAAGACGTATCTCGCGGCAGGCATGGACTACATCAACGCCAACGCCTATTCCGGCGTCAAGCTCAAAGTCGTCGCCAATCTGTACTACCCCGGCTACAACGCCGACAACGTGCAGAGCTCGTGCAACGATCCGACCACCGGCGCCAAGGTCAACATGCGCGACAAGTTCCTGCCGCTGATCGCGCAGATGAACTACTGGACCTGCGAATACGCGCGCCAGAAAGGCTTCAAGTGCGTGGACAACTTCGCCGAATACATGGGCGCCGATTACGACAGCAACAGCGATGGTCAGATCGACTCGCAGGCGCTGAAGTATGTCGCCGGCGAAAGCGAATCGAGCTACGTGAGCCGCATCACCACGACGCTGCGTCCGACGCTGCGCGACGCCAACACGCACTTCGTGTCCTCGTCGAGCAGCTACGACTACATCCAGTCGGACGACACCCACCCGACCTATACCGGCGGCACGGTGTCCGCGGGCCTCTGGGGCGGCACCACCGGTACCGGCGCGCCGCGCTACACCTCGTTCGCGGGCGGCAAGAGCCCGATCTGGAACCAGTACGGTCATGAGCGCATGGGCTGGTCGTTGTCGACCTTCAGCCCGGTCGCTCCGTAACGCACGTCAGCGTCGATGCTTGATCGCGACAAAGCACACCCCGCGTCGTCCGCTACGGACGGCGACGGGGTGCGCGTCGTCGAGCGCACGGGTGCCGGAAGGCGCCCGGCGTTTTTCTACAAAACGCTCGCACTGATTCTGGTCGGCGGCTGCGCGGCCTATCTCTTCACCCGCAACGAGGCTCCCTCGGATGCTGGCCACGCCAATACTGCAAATACAGATGTCGACACACGCATCGCCGATGCACGCTCGAACGACGCTGCGCAGTCCGCTTCATCCGAAGCGGCCGCCGTGGCGCGTCGCCAGATGAGCGCGCAATCCAACGGCTCCGGCGGCGGCCCCACACCGGATCTTGCCGACGCGCTGGCGGGCATCGTGCGTCCCGGCGAAGAGCCATCGGCCGCAGAGGTCATCACCGAATTGAACAAGGCCGGCATCCATACGGGCATCGGCGCGTTTCCGCCGCCCGGCACCAGCCCGCCGATGGTGGGACTCGCGGTTCCCGACGATTACGCGCTGCCGGAAGGCTATGTCCGCCATTTCCAGGCGACCGACGACGGCCAGCGCATCGAACCGATCCTGATGTTCTCGCCCGACTACCAGTTCTTCGACGCATCCGGCAAACCGATCAAGATTCCCGAGAACCGCGTGGTTCCACCGGGCATGGCGCCGTCGGGGCTGATTGCACGTCCGATCGTGATCCCGCCGCCGTTGCCAACGGGGAAACCTTCCATCTGAACGCGATCCTGCGCTCTCACCCGGCCTGGCGCGGACTCGCGGCGGTCGCTGCCAGTGCGGCCCTGCTGGGCCTGTACGCCTCCGGCATTTCATTCGCCGGCATTCCATTCACCTACCTGCTCGGCTTCGTCGCGCTGGTGCCTTGGCTGCTCGCGCTGGGCAGCACGCGCACCGTCGCCGGCGCCACGTCTAGCGGGCTGACGATGAGCCTCGCCTTCGTCGTCGCAGTGCTGGCGTGGTTCGGCTTCGCCATCGCCCACTATGCCGGCGCGGCGTCCGCAACAGGATTGCTGATCGTGCTGGCGGCTTCGCCGCTGTTGCAGCCGCAGTTCATCGCTTTCGCGCTGGTGCGTCAGCTCGTGGGGCGCCGCCATGGCGCGGTCGTGCGCGCGCTGGCGGGCGCGTCGGCGTGGGTCGCCGCCGAATGGCTGTTCCCGAAACTGCTGGGCGACACGCTCGGACATGGGCTGTATCCCTCGCATCTACTACGCCAGATCGCCGATGTCGGCGGCGCGGCCGGCATCACCTTTCTGCTGATCCTCGCGAACGAAGCCGTGGCCGCCGCCATCGTGCGTCGTCGCGACGGCGCGCGCGCCTTGGCAAAGCCGCTGGCGATGGCCGCGTGCGTGGTGATCCTGATGGCAGGCTACGGCGGCGTGCGGCTGTCGATGTTGTCGGCAGTGCCCGCAAGCAGCGAGAAACCGCTGCGCGTCGGCATGGTGCAGTCGAATATCGTCGACTACGAACGCCTGCGCCGCGAGATGGGTGCGTACGAAGTGGTCCGCCACGTGCTCGACACGCATTACGCGATGTCGCGCGAGGCGATCGACACGCATCAAGTCGATGCGCTGTTGTGGTCGGAAACCGTGTACCCGACCACCTTCGGCCATCCGAAAAGCGAAGGCGGCGCCGAACTCGACCGCGAGATCCAGGATTTCGTGACCCACGCCGGCGTACCGCTGGTGTTCGGCACCTACGATCTCGACGCGGGCGGTGAATACAACGCCGCCGCATTCCTGCGACCGCAGGCGGCGCCGCTGGGCTTCTATCGCAAGACCGATCTGTTCCTGTTCACCGAGTACGTCCCGCAGTGGCTCGACGGACCGACCTTCCGGCGCTGGATGCCGTGGGCGGGCACCTGGACACCCGGCGACGGCGCGCGCGTATTCCCGCTGCAGCTTGCAGGCGGGCGCGAGATTCCGGTGATGCCGTTGATCTGCCTCGACGACGTGAACAGCGGCCTCGCGATCGACGGCCGACGGCTGGGCGCGCAGGTGATCCTGGGCATGTCCAACGATTCCTGGTTCACCGGCCACCCCGCCGGCGCGAACCTGCATCTGGCGGTGGCGGCGTTCCGCAGCATCGAAACCCGTCTGCCGCAGTTGCGTGTGACCAGCAACGGCGTCAGCGCGGTCATCGATGCCAACGGCACCGTAGTCGCAAGCACCGCGATGGACGAACAGAAACTGCTGATCGGCGAAGTGCAGGCGGGCGAACCGCCCGCGACGCTGATGGTGGCTTGGGGCGATTGGGTCGGTCGCGCGGGCTTCGCGGTGCTTCTGCTGTTGTTGCTGTCTGCAATCGGCGCGGCGCTGACGAAGCGAGCCGCCCGCAAGGCATCACCATCCGCATCGACAGCGACATCGCTGGAAGACTTCCGGGCCGAAGTGATCGTGCTTGCGCCCGACTGGCGCGTCACGGCGGGTCTGCTGCAGGTGTTCGCGCGCGGCAGTCTGCTGTGGATGGGTGCGTCGCTGTTGTTCCTCGACAATCCGGAGACGAATCGGCTGGCGCAGATCTGGATGTTCGCCGCGCTGGTGCTCGCGCCGGAAGCCGCCGCGTGGTGCATCAGGCGCGCGTTCGCCGCAATGCTGCGTATCGAAGGCGACGTGCTGGTGCTGGAGCAACGCGAGCAGCGCACCGAGATTCCAGTCAAGAGCATCGCCGCGGTAACGCCGTGGACGCTTCCGATTCCCGCCACCGGCGCGTGGCTGACGCTCGACTCGGGCCGACGCTGGTCGCAGGGCATCGCACTCGCCGATCCCGCAACGCTCGTCGACGCGCTGGTGGGCGCCGGTGGGCGTCCTGCGCTGACGGACACGCTCACCAGCCGCGCAACGGCTTACGCACGCACGCGACTGGCCATACCGAAACGCCTCATCGATCACCCGGTCTTGAAGTTCGTACTGTTCCCGTTGATCCCAGCATTGCCGGCCTTCCGCCTGCACCAGCACATCGCGTTCGGCGGCACCTTCGGCGAGTACCACAGCTTTGGCCTGCAGGCCTACCTCATCGCACTGCTGATCTGGTGGGCCACCTGGGCCATCAATCTGACGCTGTTCGCAGCCGCGCTGCGGGTAGTGATCGAAGCGGGCACGTGGCTGTCGCTTGTGCTGCGGCCGGAGCGGGCGATCGATGTGCGCAAGGCGCTCGAATTCGTGAGCCGACTGCTGTTCTACGTCGGCGTTCCGGCATGGCTGGCGATTCGCTTCCTGCCTTGATTTCCTGATTGACGCATTCCAGTCCCGGGGAGACTATTGGTTATACCTCAAAATTGGGGTCAACTTAGAGTTAGGGCCCATGTCGAGCAATCGTGCACTCACAGTTCTGATTGCCGTATTTCTCATGTGCGGCTGTAGCTCTTGGCACGATTGGCGGATGCAGAAAAGCGTGGATCACTCCCGCGCTGCTGCTCTTGCCAAGATCGATCAGGAGCAATGCAAGTCTGAAGGTGGTGCCGTCCGTGGAGTCGGGATGTTCGGCACTCCTGCTTGCGTCAAGCCATTTCCAGACGCGGGTAAGATTTGCTCCGATAAGTTGGAGTGCCAAGGACTCTGCAAGGCGCCGGAGAGCAGCATTGTTGGCTCACGATCGGCTGGCACATGCCAAAAGGATACGCATGACATTTACGGTTGCTACGACAAAGTCGAGCAAGGGATCGTGGTCGGGGGCGTTTGTCTTGACTAGCCTGGGCCCTAACAATTCATTCAAGCCGAGCCCACATCAGGGCGGCGCCTATGTGCACGCCTTCGGCTATATTCGCACTCAGTCGCCGCCCTGCTGTGGGCCGGCTTAATTCAGGCGTTAGGCCTTACACAAGATGTCACGCATCGTTATTGAGAACCTGAGCCAGGAACTTTCCAACGACTGCAGTTGGACGGACGAGCTCGTCAAAATCAGCTCTGGCGACTTGTACCTTGACGGTCAGCCGTTCGGCACTTATGTAGCTGCCTGCTACCCAGAATCGCAACGGGCGGCTCAGTTCATCATCAACGTCATCGACACAGCTGGCCACCCACTGCTGAGCCTTCCGTGCGCATACACGCCATGCAATAAAAATCCTGTCGTTCCTATACGGCGCGAGGATTCTCCTTGGTTCGAGGACGGAGTTCTATTTGGGCCAATTCCGAGTGAAGCAGAGCTGTCCATATATTCACGGGCGAGTGACGCGCTTGCCGTAGCCAAGGCACTTGTATTTGTTGAGCCAAACCTTGTTAGTCACAGAAGTGAAGCCTAACAATTCGTTCAAGCCGACCCAGCATCGTGGCGTCGGCTACGTGTCTGCGCTACGCTGGCACGTGTCCGCCACCCGTTGCGCGGCTATCCAACTCAGGATGCTAGGCGTTCAACCACATGACCAAACAATTCGCCGTCTACCTCGCAGGCCTCGTTATTCTCGGTCTCTTGTATGTGCCACTCAAAGCCGCAACCGGCGGCGGCATCTGGTTTTTGCTCACGGCAATCGGGTATGTGGCTCTGCTTCGCTTGCTCGGCTACGCCATAACGAAACGCTGGCCCAACCGCACACAGGACCAAAGCGAGTAGCTTCCTCGCACCGAAAGCAAGGCACCATCGGCTTGGTTACATTCTGTGCCTGACCATTCATTCAAGCCGAAGCCGCTTCATGCACCGGCTTGTTTCAGGAAGCGGCGCCCAGATGACCTGCGCACCGAGCCTTGACCGACCCGTGGAACGACAATGCCTCAGCACAGAATATATCGAATGAAGTTTTCGAGCGTTTACCCGATGTATGTCCAGAAGGTCGAACGCAAGCACCGCACGCAGGAAGAAGTCGACCAGATCATCCGCTGGTTGACCGGTTACAGCCAAGCGGAGCTTCAAGACCAGATCGAACTTCAAACCGACTTCGAGACCTTCTTCGACAAAGCGCCATTGCTCAATCCAAACGTGTCGCTCATAACAGGCGTGGTGTGCGGCATCCGCGTGGAAGACGTTGAAGACCCGCTCATGCGAAAGGTCCGCTATCTGGACAAGCTCATCGATGAACTCGCGAAGGGAAAAGCGATGGACAAGATCCTGCGGCAATGACCCCTATCCGCGTCGGCACACAAAGCGTCAAGCAGGCATGAAAATATATTTGGCGTCTGCCCTGCTTGCCGTTGGCACCGCATGTGCAGCCGGCACATATTTCGCTTCTGACGAACACCTGCTGTCCGACAGAAGTCGTTGGAGCGAAGATTTCACACGGTTCTCCCCGCCAACGCCGGAGTGCGCCGGCGGCAGCGTAGAGGAACTGAAAACCCGCATGAGCGTCAACGGACCGCATACGCTGGAATCCTTCGAGCAGATGGCAGCCCGCTCAGAACAAGAGACGCCGGAACCGGGGACGACAACCGTCTTTCTTTATCCGCTTTCTGGATTCGTCAAGGAACGCTTGAAGAATCATGATCGGATCCATGCATTCGACTTCACGACCGATCCGAACAGCTCTCCCTGGTGGGGATTCAGAGGCATCCTGGTCGCGCACGGCGATTGCATCATTCACGTCGAAGTCACCGGATACGATCATGGGTAGCGCCCATAGCCATGGATTCGAGCCGAACGCGCTTCGTGGCGCGGCTCGGGTCAGGCATCGTGCGCCCCATATCATTTCCAGCACTTCCCGCAATCTCTTCAAGCGCCTGCGCAACATCGCCGCACACGGAGCCACGACATGTTGAAGATCTATCGCGCAAGCTGCCACTGCGGCAAGGTCGCGGTCGAGGCGTCTCTGGACCTCGATCAGCCGAGCTATCGCTGCAATTGCTCCATCTGCCGTCGCAATCGATTCTGGCCCGCCATCGCGATACCGGATCATTTCCGCATCCTTTCCGGCGAAGACCAGCTGACCCGGTATGTGTTCGCCAGGGAAAAGAATCACCATTATTTCTGCCGGCACTGCGGCGTGAGAGTGTTCGGCGTCGGCAACGATACGCCCGTCGGCAAGATGTACGGCGTCAATATCGGTTGCCTGGAAGGCGCCGCAGAAGAAGCCCTGTCGCGCATCCCGATCACCTACGTCGATGGCATGCACGATCGCTGGGATTCCGCTCCCGAGTTCTTCCGACACATGTAGGCACGCAGCGCCATTCGATCCTCAAGCCCGCCCAGACATCGGATTGTCCGCATGAAGAAATCCACCCCCGCCGAATCGCCTGAAGCCTACGTCGATGCCTTGATCGGCTGGCGCAGGACGCTCGTGGAAAGCCTGCGCGCATCCACGCGCGCTGCCTCGACGCTGGACGAGCGGATCAAGTGGGGACATCTGGTCTATTTTTCCAACGGTCCGGCGCTGCTCATCCGCGCCGAAGAGCATCGCGTGCTGTTCGGCTTCTGGCGCGGCCAGCGCCTGCGCGAACTCGACGCGCGCCTCAAACCCGGCGGCAAATACGAAATGGCCACGCTCGTGCTGACCGAAGGCGATACGATCAGCGCCGCACTCGCCAAGCGTCTGGTCAAGGCCGCCGTCGCATTGAATCGACAGCTCGGCGATCCCACCGATGCGGCGAAGCATCGGTCACAGTGACCATGGGCACAGGCTCCGCCAGCAGTCCTGTCCGATAGTGGGTGTTCGCAGGTATCGAACGAGACGCCCATGAAGGCATGTTCCAAGGATGGCGTCCGCGCGCCGGGCCGCATGCTCCGATTGCGACTCGCCGGTGTCTGGCTTGCGCTTTCGCTGACGTTCGCCGTGCCGGCTGCCGACTTGCCGGCTACGGAACAGACCCTGCATGCCGCAATGGTCGAACAGCTCGAATCGCAAGGGCTGCAGGGCGCAGTGTGGTCGACGGTGACGGACGATGGAACCATCACGACCGACGCTGCGGGCGTCAAGGATGCGCGACGCGGCGTCGCGCTGCGCGCCGATGATCGGGTGCATATCGGTTCCATCGCCAAGACCCTGTTGGCCACCGGCGTGCTGCGACTGGTCAGCGAAGGACGGCTTGCGCTCGATACGCCGGTGTCCGAACTATTGCCTGAGATCGCCTTCGACAATCCCTGGGCATCCACGCATCCCGTGCGTGTCCGTCATCTGCTCGATCACACGGCCGGGCTCGACGATGCGCGCTTCTCGCAGGTCTTCAGCTTGAAGCTGAGCGCGGATACGCCGCTGATGGCAGCATTCGCCGGACACATCCCGTTGGATGTGCGCAGCCGACCCGGAAGCCGGCATTCGTATTCGAACACGAGTTACACCTTGTTGGGCATGGTGATCGAAGCGGTCACCGGCACGCGTTACGAGGCTTATCTCGACGCCCATCTGCTGCAACCGCTGGGGATGCGCGACAGCACCTTCGGTTTCGTCACCCAGACCGGCGTACACGCCGATGCGCGCCTGGCGATGGGGCATTTCGAAAACGGTGCGGCCCATGCCGCTGTGCCGACGTATCTGCGGCCTGCCGGGCAGTTCACCACCACGGCCGCGGACATGGCGCGCTTCGCAGGTTTCCTGATGAGCGATGGCTTCATCGATGGAAAGCCATTCATCGACGCGGCCTTGCTGCAGGCCATGGGGCAACCCGTTGGAACCGAAGCGGCAGAGAACGGGCTGCGGGTCGGCTACGGGCTGGGCCTCGCGACCCGCGACCGCCACGGCGCGGTGGGCAAGTGTCACGGCGGCAGCACGGTGGGCTTTCAGGCGATGCTCTGCCTGTTTCCCGAGCATCGACGCGCGTTCTTCGTGGCGGTCAATGCCGACATCGAAGGCGCGGACTACGGCCGCTTCGACCGCTTGCTGGTGCAGGCGCTGCAGGTGCAGGCCGCGCCGCAGCCGTCGAAGGCGACCACTGCGGATCTCGGAGCGTGGGAGGGCTACTACATTCCCGCGCCGAATCGCTTCGCGAGCCTGGTCTGGCTCGACACCACCTTGAATTTCGTGCGCGTGCGCAAGGACGGAGACACGCTGCGATTCAAACCGTTCCAATCCGCCGAGGTCGTACTGGCGCCCGTTGGCGGCGCTTTGTTCCGCATCGACGGCCGTACGATGGCCTCGCACGCATTGCTGGTCGCGCAGGACGGTCAGCGCGTCATCACCACCAGCTATCAGAGCTTTCGACAGGTCCCCCTGACCATGCTGGCGCCGCTATGGGCCAGCCTGATCGCGGGGTTGCTCGGCTTGGTCTGGCTGCTTATCGTCGGCCTGATTCGCTTGGTAAAGCGCGGCAGTGCGCGATCGCAGCCCGCCTTCGCGCCTTTCATCGGCATCGCACTGCTGTTGGTCCCGCTACCGTTTTTCTATCGGCAATCGTTCCTGCAGCTGGGCGACTTCACGCTGGCCAGCGGCTTGCTGGCCGCGACGACGACGCTGCTGCCGATCACGATGCTGATCGGGCTGTGGCTGTCGTTCCGCCGCCGGCCCTGGTCGGTGTGGTCGACGCTGGATGCGGTGGCGATGCTGGCGGTGCTGCAATGGACCGCTGTGCTGGCGTGGTGGGAGCTGATGCCCCTGCGGCTCTGGGCTTGACGGCAGCGTCCGTCAGAAATATGTTAGTTGTTACATAAATACCGATGAGCCGCCATGGAATACATCGCCCAGCTTGGACTCGTGGCCCTCGGCAGCCGCATGCGCGCCATCAGCGACCGGCTCTACGCCACTGCGGATGAGGTCTACCACGCCTCCGGCCTCGAACTGCAGGGCCGCTGGCTGCCGCTGCTGCGCATCCTCCACGACCGCGGCCCGCAGACCGTGGGCGAGATCGCCGAGGCCGTGGGCCAGACCCATTCCGCGGTAAGCCAGCTGGCCGACAAACTCACCGACCAGGGCTGGCTGGACGTGGTGGCGGACCCCGCCGACAAGCGCCGCCGCCGGCTGGCGCTGACCGCACACGCCGAGCGCGAGCTGCGCGCCGCCAAACCGCTGTGGCGCGCGATCGAGGATCTGTTCACCCGCCACTGCCGCGACCAGGGCATCGATCTGCTGCACACGTTGACCACGTTCGAAAGCGTGCTCGCGCCCACGCTCGCGGGCGCCATCGTCGAACGCGCTGCAACGCAGGACCGCTCCGCGCTGCGCATCGTGCCGTTCGATCCGGCGCTGCGCGAACACTTCTACCGGCTCAACGAAGCCTGGTTGCGCAAATATTTCTACGTCGAGGCCATCGATCATCGCGTGCTGTCGAATCCGGAAACCGAAATCATCGCGCGCGGCGGCACCATCCTGTTCGCGATGCTGGGCGATGACGTGATCGGTACGTGCGCGCTGATGCCGGAAGACGAAAGTACGTACGAGCTCACCAAGATGGCGGTCGACGAACAGCGGCAGGGACTGGGCATCGGCCGCGCGCTGATGGAAGCGGCGATCGCCGAATTCAAGCGTCGCGACGGGCGCAGATTGTTCCTCGAAACCAACAGCAAACTCACCCCGGCCGTACGCCTGTACGAGAGCATGGGTTTCGAGCATCAAGCGTCGATCAAGCCCGACTCGCACTACGACCGCGCCAACGTCTACATGGTCTGGCGCGATCCGGCGCGGGCCGTCGACTGAACGGGCCGTCGGCTGAACGCGCATTGCGCTGCACCATCGCAGGCAAATCACTGCAAACGAATTCATGACGGCCGGCGACGCTGACAGCCACCGCACGACGTGGCAAGGTGCAGCGACCTCGCCCTTCGAGTGCTTCCGGTGAAATCCATCGCTCCGCTCACGTTGACGCTCACGCTTCTGCTCGGCCTCGCGAACGCATCCGCGCAGACGCCCGCCACCGACGCACGCACGCTCACGCTCGATCCCGGCGCGGGTCGGTGGTGGCATCACGCCACCGTCTACGAGATCTGGCCGCGCTCGTTCAAGGATTCCGACGGCGACGGCAACGGCGACTTCAACGGCATGACCTCGAAGCTCGACTACCTCAAGGACTTCGGCGTCGATGCGATCTGGCTCACGCCGGTGTTCGAAGCGCCGTCGTACCACGGCTACGATTTCCAGGATTTCTACAGCGTCGAACGCGACTACGGCACGATGGCCGACTTCGAGCGTTTCATCGCCGAAGCGCACAAGCGCGACATCAAGATCGTCCTCGATCTGGTGCTGAACCACATCTCCGACCAGCACGACTGGTTCCTCAAATCCGCACGGCGTGAGCCGGGTTACGAGGATCATTTCATCTGGCGCGAACAGCGCCCGGACGGCTGGGGGCCGGCGTGGTCGGACCAGCCGAATCCCGAAGCGGTGTGGCACTGGAACGATACGCGAAAAGCGTATTACTACGCCGCGTTCGGCAGCTCGCAGCCCGACGTGAATCTGAAGAATCCGCAAGTCGTCGAAGAACTCGACCGGCTCGCCGCGTTCTGGCTGAAGAAAGGCGTCGACGGCTTCCGCCTCGACGCCGTGCGTTACGCCGTCGAAGACGGTCCGCTGCGGCAGGCCGACACGCAGACGACGATCGATTACTGGACCGGCTTCGCCCAGCGCGTCAAAGCCATCAACCCCGACGCGCTGCTGGTCGGCGAAGCCTGGGCTTCGCTCGAGATCAGCGGCCGCTACCGCAGCGGCGGCACGGGGCTCGACGCCGGCTTCGATTTCGACTTCGGCAATATCGTCATCGATATCCTCAACCCGAACGCCACGCGCCGCGCCGACTTCGGCACGCTCAGCGATACCGATACCGGCAAAAAACGCGACAGCCTGTGGGCCAATCTGCAGCAGCGCGCCGCCGCTGCACCGATGCAGTATTTCTCGCCGTTCCTGACCAACCACGATCAGAACCGGATCATGCACACGCTGGAAGGCGACACGGCCAAGGCGCGCATCGCCGCGAGCCTGCTGCTGACCTCGCCCGGCACCGCGTATCTGTACTACGGCGAAGAGATCGGCGTGTCGCAACACGACATCAACGAGGACCGCTACCGTCGCGCGCCGATGCAATGGACCGACGGCGCCAACGCCGGCTTCAACGCCAGCGGCCGCAGCTGGACCGATCTGCCCGCACCGCAGGGCTACCGCGGCCCGCAGGGCGCGTGGTGGTCGACGTACTGGAAACAACAGCGCGGCAAAGGCCGCTCCGTCGCCGCGCAACAGGCCGACCCGGCCTCGCTCTATCACCACTACAAACGTCTGCTCGCGGTGCGTCGCCAGAACGCCAACCTGCAGCAGCCGCAGACGCTGCACTACTACCCCGTCGCCGATGCGAACGTCTGGGTACTGCAGGCCAGCGGTCAGGGCCGCGACACGTGGGTGGTGATCAATCTCGATCCGGCGAAACCGGCGACCCTCGATGTCCCGGAGGCGCTGCGCGGCGAGCGGTTGGAGCAATTGAGCGGCGAGAAGAAAGTACTCGCAGAACGTGCTGCACTGAAAGCAGGAGAGACTTGGGTGTTCTGAGGCGGGAAACGTTCCGGGGAATCCGCCACCCACGCGGCCTGTCGACGCCATTGTCGCAGGCCGTCACCGCACCTACACTGCCGACAGTTCCCGGCTCCGGACAGCGGCATGACCTACAAAGACACCGTCGCTCCGAATCCGGCGCGCTCATGGATGGCGCACATGTCGGCCGGCCTCGGAATGCTGTCGCTGATGGGCGTGCTGTGTTTCCGCTTCCCGGAACTGCTGACCAGCAAGGAATTCCGCGCCACGTATTCGGAAACCCTCGCGCGCAATCTGCTGTTGATCGGTTTGATCGCGGCGTTCGCGATGGGCACGCTCGCGATCCTGCGCAACCGCAACCGCCGCATCGCATTGACCGGCGTGATCTCGGCGGCGCTGGCGGTGTTGCTGGGCGGCGCCACCGTGCATTTCAACGAGATCGAGTCGACGCCTTACTCGTTGGGTCTGGACTGGTTCGTGATGTCGCTGTTCTTCTCGACGATCATCTTCGTGCCGATCGAACGCATGCTGCACGTGCGCAACCAGTCGCCGCTGCGCCCCGAGTGGCGGACCGACCTCGCGTATTATTTCGTCGGCCACATCCTGGTGCAGTTCATCCTGATCGCGGTGACCGCATCCACGACAACGATGGATGCGCTGATCGCCAGCGATACCGTGAAAGCCGCGATTCAGTCCTGGCCGATCTGGCTGCAGTTCATCCTCGCGGTCTTCGTCGCCGACCTGTTCCAGGCCGGACTGCACCGGATCTATCACAACGTGCCGTTCCTCTGGCGCTTCCACGCCGTACATCATTCCAGTCGGCACATGGATTGGCTGGCGGGTTCACGCATCCATCTGATCGAAATCCTGCTGACCCGCTCGGCGGTGCTGACCCCGCTGGTGGTGTTGGGATTCTCGGCGCCGGCCATCAACGGCTACGTCATTCTGGTCGGCATCCAGGCGGTGCTGGCGCATGCCAATCTGCGGATCAATTTCGGTTGGCTGGAATACGTGCTGGTGACGCCGCGTTACCACCACTGGCATCACGCCCGCCACGCCGATTACATGGACGTGAACTACGCCATCCATCTGCCGCTGGTCGACATGCTGATGGGCAGCTTCAAACGCCCGCCCGCGAACGTCTGGCCCGAAGAATACGGCGTGATGAAACTGGAAACCGTGCCCACGGGCATCGTGGCGCAGACGCTGATGCCGCTGGGCGCGAAGAAGACGTTCGAGGATTTCGTCGGCAAGCCGTAAGGTGGGGTAAGCGCAGCGCAACCCCACCATCCCGACGTATCCGCAACGATACAAATCAAACGAAATCGTCCATCCAATGGACGGCCGACGAGATTGCGCGCCAAGGTGAAGTGTGCGGCGCCGTTTGTGGTGGGGTTGCGCTGCGCTTACCCCACCCTACGAGCTCACTATGTAAGAATGTCATTACGTCCGTTGTCCGCAAGCGCGCGTCGCCATCCCGCTGTGCGGTCGCGACTCGACGAAAAGCCGATTGTTTCGATGCCTCCATCATGCTGAGCCAACATTTCCTGTTCTTCTTCGCCATGCTCGGCGCCTTCAGTGGTATCGGCGCGGCATCGTTTCTCTGGTGGCAGGCCAAGGGCAAACCCACGCAGCGTTGGCTGTCGCTGCTGATCCTGATGGTCAGTGTGCGGACCGGAAAATCCGTTGCCTTTTATTTCTGGCCGGACATTCCGAAGATCGCGCTGCAGGTCGGCCTGACCGCCTGTTTCATGATCGGTCCTTGCCTGTTCTTTCTCGTGCGCTCAAGCCAGGGCAATAGCTCCGGCCCGGGGCAGGCGGACCGTTGGCACATCGCCGGGTTGCTGGCCATCACCGTCGCCGTGAACGTATTCCTACCCTATGCCGACCATGTCGACCTGTGGCGACAGGTCATCGCGCGGGCGATCACCTACGCGTGGCTGGGCTACCTCCTGCTTGCCACCGCGCAGGTGTACTTCCATCGCACACGGCTTCCGGGGACGCCATCCGGCCCGCTGTTGCTGGGGGCAGTGGCAGGCATCTGGTTCATCTGGATCGCGTACTACACCGCCGGCTACACCTCTTATATCGTCGGCGCGCTGTCCTTCACCTTCGTTCTCGCTGCGAGCGTGCTGGTCTATCTGCGCCTGCGGTCTGGTCAGGCTCCGATCGAGCCCTATCAGGATCGCCGGATTCCCCAGACCGAGGCCGCCACGCAGTTGCAGGCGTTGGCCGAGTTGATGGCGCGCGAGCGGCTGCATCTGGACCCCGGATTGACCCTGCCCCGCCTCGCTCGCCGGCTCGGCGTGCCCCAGACCCGGCTGTCGCAGTTGCTGAACGACAATAACCAGACCTCGTTCAAACAGTATCTGGCGCAACTGCGCGTCGGCGAGGCCAAAACGCTCCTGCGCCGGGAGCCCTCGAAGCCTCTGGAAGCGATCGCGGAAGCGGCGGGCTTCCAGTCCATGTCGACCTTCTACAGTGCCTTCAAGAAAGTGGAAGGCATCACGCCGACGGCGTTCCGGCAGTGCGCTCCGACTCCGGGAATCGATTCCTAGAGTCCTGAAGCAGATTCCAAGGCATTGATTTGAAACGATAGCTGTAGCGTGCGCGGCATTCTCCGATTCCGAGCATGCGTCATGTACACAATTCGATTCTTGCGATGCCTCGTCCTGCTGCTGGTCTGCCTGGCGACCGTCCCCGATGCCCATGCGGCTGATGAAGACCCGGAGCGGGTCGCCATCACTCGCGCCTTGACCGACTACTTTGATGGCAGTGCCCATGCGCGGCCGGAGCAGTTGCGGCGCGCATTCCATCCGGACGCACGCCTGCTGCTCAGCCGGCCTGGCACCGCCTATTGGCCGGTCAGCGTCGATGAGTACGTCGGCTGGTTCTCCGGGGCCAAGGCCGGCCAACCGACCGGGCGGATCGGAAATGTCCTGTCGATCGACGTCGAGGCGGACACCGCAACCGTCAAGGCCGAGATCCTGATTCCCAGCCAAGGCGCGCGGTTCATCGATTTGTTCCTGCTCCGCAAACTGGATGCCGAATGGAAAATCGTCGCCAAGACCGCCACCCGGGAGTCGAGTCAGCGCAGTGGGGATCGCGTGCTGTTCATCCTCTCCAGCGCGAAATTCCACGGGGCTTCGAAGCTGCCGGCGGGCGTAAGTTTCGGAGAGGTCGTGGAGGCACGGGATGCGTTCCTGGCCGCAGGTCTTACGGTGGATTTCGTCTCGCCCGAGGGCGGTGCCGTGCCGATCAGCGTGACCGAAGCCGTGGACTTCCGCAGTCGTTTCTATGACGCGGATCTGATGTACGCGCTTGAACATACCAACACGCCTTCGCAAATCGACCCATCACGTTACCGTGCCGTGTACTTCGTCGGAGGCAGCAATGCCATCTACGGCACGCCGGAAAATGCGCAGTTGCAAAACATCGCCATGCATGTCTACGAGCGCAATGGCGGCGTGGTGTCGGCCGTGTGCCACGGCACGGCGGGGCTGGTGAACCTCCGATTGTCCGACGACCGATACCTGGTCGGGGGCAAGCGCGTCAGCGGTTATCCCGAGGAATTCGAAAGACAGGATGCCGCTTATTTCAAAGAGTTTCCTTTCCTCATCCGGCAGACGGTCGAGTCCCGGGGCGGTACGTTCCTCACTTCGGCGCGCGACAAGGCGTACGTCGTGATCGACGGCAGACTGGTGACCGGCCAGAACTACCTCTCTGCGAAACAAGTGGCGGAAGCGGTTGTCGACCTCCTGCACAAACCAGCCGAACAAGCATCAGGTCGCGGCGCATCGAAAGACTGACCTCGAAGCATCGTCTATCGCCAGGCGATATCGGACCACAACTACACACTCAACAATACGCAGGACAACAATGAAAATATCGATCCGATCCGTTGTTTTCGCAGGAGCCTTCATGCTCCTTCTTCCCACCTCCGTCATGGCGCAAAACAGCGGGCATGACGCGGTGGATCGCGTCATGCAAAAGATGATGCGCGCGTTCGAAACGGGCGACGCCAATCTGGCTTTCGAAGTGCTCAGAAGAGACGGGAGGGTGCTCGGCTACTCGGCATCCAAAGGCCATGTGGTCACGCAAACCGCGGAAGAATGGGCGAAGGGATTCCCTGGCAAGCCGGCCGACGACGAAGCCCAGCGCAAACGCAGCTACGAAATCGTGGATGTGACCGAAAACGCCGCGGTCGTCAAAGTGATGCTCGATTATCCCGGGTGGAAAGGGCTGGACTACCTTGCGTTGTCGAAGATCGACGGAAAATGGATGATCGTGAGCAAATCCTGGAGCGGTCAAACCAAATAGAGACATCGCAATCGCTGGATCCTCGGGAATGATGCATGACGCTTCGCTGGTGCACCCTGCAGAATTTTTCCGCCTTGCAGCCTTGAAGTCGCAGCGTACGTCGTCGTCTCATCGCACGAAACGCAATCCAGGATCGCGCTGGATCCGGTTCGCCAGGCAAACGCGCACGACATCACGATAGCCCGCGAGCGCGACGATGCGCTCGCGGGCTTCGCCATGGAGGGAAATCGTCGATGTCAGCTCGTTCCACACATCGTCGAGCCATGCCGCCAGCCGCTGCCGAGGCAGGTCGCAATGCGATGCGACAGCATCGATGACGGTGCCGAGGTGACCGAAATGCAGCGCGTACATCGTTCGCTTGCAGCCTTCGGAAAAGTCGGGCATGTGCAACCAGGTGTCCGGGCTGAAATCCGGTTCCGCCGGTGTACTCTTGCGGTTCGCCCAGTGCGTCCGATCGATGACGGTCGCATCGATGTCGCGGATCACCAGCCGTACGGGCATGCCGAGATCGTCGAAACCGATCAGCGCATTCTGGAGATGCGGCTCCGTCGCAAGCCCATGATGCAGCATCAACTGCAATGGGCCTTCAAGCAGAGCGCGGCAGTATCGGCGGAAGAACGCCTCGGCCTGCGCTGGCTCCTGAAGATAGCGTCGGGCGAGTCGTGGCCCGGACCACAGATTGATCGCCGGAATGCAGTCGACACCGTAACCGGGTACGGGTTCGCGCACGATGGCGGAGAGCGTCGGCGACAGCGCAGGCAATGGATGGAAGACACTGGCGATGTCGTATTGACCACTGAAATACGCGGACATGCCTTCGCGCTCGACGAGCGTGCGCAACGCCGACGAGACGGCCACTGCGTTCTCGCAATTCAGCCGGTAAAGCAACCGGTATTCGCCTGTCAGCGCCGCATCCACCGGCAGTTTGATGTCGTAACCGCTTGCGAGGATGCGGCAGGTTCGCTGCGACGCCAGGGGAATGGCGGGAATGTCGAAATCGAGCAGCCGCGCTTTGCCGATCTGCAGCAGCGCCTTCAAGCCCGTGGAGAGCGACAGTTGCCATGGATGGATGAGGAGGACGGCCGCGCCCGACAATTCCGAGGCCAGCTCCGCCGGCAATGCGCTGCCCAGCATCTCGGCCAGGATTCGCGTGGAATCTTCGCCGGGTCGCGCGATCTGCGCCAGCTCGGCCACTTCAACCGCGAGCAGCGATATCGGCGCGTCGTTGAGGTGACTGCACGCAAGGATGTCCTCCAGCGACGGCCCAACCCGCAGCCCTGGAAAAGGATAGGTCTGATGCCCCTGGAACGTCGGCTCCAGCGCCGGGTGGCCAATGCCGCGTCGTTGCGCAAGCAGACGGTTCAATACGAGGTTGGCGAAACTGTTGTGGAAGTCGGCGCGCAAATGGGCGCGCGCCGTTTCATGCTCCCAGGCGGGAACGATATCCGCGACCGCGCGCAGGAATGCGCCACCCGTCCGCAACACGCATTCGCCACCAGCGGCGTGCAGCACCGGCCAGTCGGTCACACGCAGTCGATTGAACGGCAGATGCGTCTGCGCGGATGCGATCAGATGCGCATGATCGCCCGAAGGCGCAGTGTCCAATCTGATCCGGTTGTCCAGCAGCGTGGTCGCGCACAGCGATTCGCGATGCAGCGCCTGGATCAGGTTCGACATGCATAGCAGCAATGCGTCGCGCGAGTGATCGCGGATGTCCGCCCGCGTCATGCCCGCGGCCAGCGCCCACCGGCGGATGCGTCGCAGTGTGATCAAGACGGTCTAGTCGAAGACCAGTCTGCCCAGCTCATCGAGCGTGATCGCGTTGAAGTCGCTCAGGCGCTTGCCGTACAGCACGCCGACGTCGTTGACATCCTGCGCAAGCGACATGCTTTCGATGATCTCGGCGGTGTAGCCGACATGATCGAGTTCGTCGAACAGCAGGGAATCCAGCACTTTCTCGACCCGCGGCCAGTTCTCCTCCGGGCAATGCGCCTGTAGCGCCGTTCGTTGCATGAGGTGATGGATCGTGGTCCGGATCTCGGCGATGTTCATCTGTACGAAGTCGTCGAGCTCCGGAACCCGGGCATAGGGAGAGTCAGGGATCGCACGGACTTCCTGGCGCATGCTGAACTTCGGCGACAGCGTGTCGAGTTCGGCGCGGAACTCGGGGGTGATCGCATCCGGAAACACGAGGTCGAGCAGGGTGAGGTAGGCCAGCGCGTGTCGCGATTCATCGACCGCGTGCTTCTTCAGCAGCGCTCGATGATGTTCGTCGGATGCGCATGCGGACAGCGACCAGAGCCGGGTGGCGCCGTCGCCTTCGCGCTCGGCATTGGTCATCAGCGAGATGGCGAGCCAGTGTCCGTCCGCGGACGCCTGTTCGTAGACATCCGCATAGGCAGGCGCATCGAACGGCGGAGGATATTCCACGATGGCGCGATCCACCGCATCGAGATAATGCGAGAAAGCCGTATCCGAACCGCGGCCCGCCAACGATGCGCGGGCTACGGTGCCGACACGCCCCTGTCTTGCAGGGGCGTGCAGCAGTTTTTCGAGCGTGTCCTGACGAGCGTTCGCGCTGTCCAATGTGGCGTCCTGCCTTGAAGTGTCCTGTCTTGAGGCGTCCAGCGTGTCGTGCGTGGATCAGGCGGCGCAGCGCACCGGGTCGAACGGCGCGTTGACGGCGACGAAGGACAGTTTGGCGTCGGGAAATTTCTTCAGCAGTTCGGCGAGACTCGCTTGATCGATTTCGAGTTTGCCGCCCTGCACGCGCCCCAGCACCTGTACTTTTCGTCCATCGGCCTGCAACTGCTGGATGGACTTCGCTACGGTCTTGGACACTTTGACGGCGGGCGAAGCGGTGGTTTTCTTGGTGGCCATCTTCTATCTCCTTATAGAAAAAGAAAAAGCACGGATGGACATGATCGTGTCGAACGAAAAGATCCATCGAGTGGGCTTGGTCGAATCGACTCGACCGTCGCTAGCCAGATCCAGGCCGCCTCGAAAAGCCCCGATAATCCTTAACACGGTAATGTGACCGATGTCAATTTCCCACTCACTCGGCCGCATCGCGCGCCTCGCCGCCCTCTGCTGCTACCAGAACCCATCATCCTGCCGCTCGCTCACGACCTGGACGCTGTGCTCGGCGATCCTGCGGATCAGGTCTTCGGGCATGGGCTGGTCGTAGCGGATCCGGAGCATGTTCCTGGTGGTGTCGTGCGCCTCCAGTTCCTCGCGGAATCGCGGCAATGCGGCAGCGGGCGGGGCGAAATTGAGGTGCGCCTTGTGCGCGGAGAACGCGAACAGGAATCGCGGCTCCACGAAGAACGGGTTTCCCCATTTGATCGTTTCCTCGGCCTGTGGCGCGGCGCGCTTGAGGATCGCGTGGATCGCGCGCAGATGCGGTTGACCGGCGCTCGGGGCCGCGCGGATGTAGTCGTCGATCGTGGTCGGACGTTGGTTTGCCATCGCATGCGCCCCGCGTAAGATTGCCCTCGAATCTTGCATCAGCATGCGGCTGATGACCATCCGCGCGACGGCGCCGGGAAATCGAAGCGGTCGTAGAAAGCCAACCCCTGAAGGCGTCGACCCTGGCCGAATCGACGCCCGACCCGGCATCGAGGCCGGGCGCCCGGACCGCGAACCATGGCCGAACGCGCCCGCATCGGCCCCGCGAACCTGAACGGCGCAGCCCGACCCGGGCGGGTTTTGCCCGCATCCTGTAGGATAGCCGCAGAAAACGCTGCATTCGCGCGTTGCGTCCGAATTCCAGACGGCCCCGCGACACCCACGGCCCTCGCTTCCATCCGGCTCGCTCCGCTCCCTTTCCTGCGTCCGCACCCCCTTCGGGACGACGCCCACCGGGAGCCACCGTGCCCACGATTTCCGTTCTTCCGTTCATCTTCGCTGCCAAAGGCACCATCGCGGTTTCGTCTTGAACGCGGTCGCCCGCGAAAAAGGGGTGCATTGCAACCGTTGCGATGCCCTCTGCTGCCGCCTGACCGTGGTGCTGTTCGAGGAAGACGCCATTCCGGCGCACTTGACCGAGCGCAACGAACAGGGCGTGACGGTGATGGCGCGCGACGCCGACGGCTGGTGCGTGGCGCTGAACAATGCGCAGATGAATTGCGGCATTTACGAAACGCGCCCGACGATCTGCCGCAAGTTCGCGATGGCCGGGCCTTATTGCCGAGATGTGCGCGCCGAAGCCAGTCGTGCGCAGCATTCTGTTCCAATCACTCTGGTGCGCTGAGAGGTTCCATCGATGCCCCGCAAGTCAATCGCTTCCAAGCCTGCAGCCACGGACGCAGCAGCCAATGCTCCCAATCCGGCCCCCAATCCGGCCGCCGCGCCGACGGCTGCCGCCAAGTCCGGCACCGGCGACATCTTCCGCAAGCCCAAGGAAGACAAACGCAGTGCGCTGACGCACGAAAAGATCGCCGATGATCTGGTGGCGTTCCAGCGCGCCGGCGGCAAGATCGAGGTGCTCGGCAATACGCAGACGCTGAAATCCATCCGGCCGCCGGAAACACCCGCGGCCGCCGCTTCGCGGAAGGATCGCGAAGCCAAACCGGCGGCCACGCCCGCCGAGTGATCCAAGCCGCCGCAGTGATGCGGCGGTGTCGTATCCGCAAGCCGATGACCACGGCCAAAGTAGCGGTGTCGAAGCGCACCTGCCAAAGCCGGCGGAGCGGCTCTACACTCCGGTTCATGAATCGAACCCGCCTCGCGCTCGCCGCGCTCATCGCCATCGCCCCCACCGCCCTGCCCGTGTTTGCGCTGGACGGCAAATGGACCCCCGGGCAAGTGCTCGACATCGATCCCAAGTGGCTGAAGCAGCAGGGTCTGAAGCTGCCGCCATCGGCGCTGTGGGACGGCAAGCGCGGCACTGGGCTACTGACCGGAACGGTGAACATCGCCGGCTGTTCGGGGGCGTTCGTGTCCGATACCGGCCTGATCGTGACCAATCACCACTGCCTGTTCGGGCTGGTGCAGGAACACAGCACGCCGCAGCGCGACCTCATCACGAATGGGTTTCTGGCGCGCACCCGGGCCGATGAGCTGCCGGGCAGCACGATGCGAGTGGAGATCCCCAAGCGCTTCACCGATGTCACCGCGAAGATCCTGGCGGCGGTGCCGGCCGGCGCCGAGCCGCTGGCCCGGCTGCAGGCGATCGACGCCCGGCAGAAGGCGCTGGTCGCCGAATGCCAGCAGCAGCCCGATACCAAGTGCAAAGTCGCGGCCTTCGACGACGGCGTGAGCTACACGCTGATCGAATCGATCGAGCTGCGCGACATCCGTCTGGTCTACGCACCGCCGCGCGCCATCGGCGAGTTCGGCGGCGAAGTCGACAACTGGTCGTGGCCGCGGCACACCGGCGATTTCGCCATCGCCCGCGCCTGGGTGGGCGCCGACGGCCGCCCCGCCGAACGCGCGGACGGCAACCGCCCGTACGCGCCGGAATTCTTCTTCCCGATCTCCAAGCGCGGCCTCGACGAAGGCGATTTCGTGATGGTGCTGGGCTACCCGGGCATCACCTACCGCTCGCTGATCGCCGAGGAAATGCGCGAGCGCCGCGAACGTTTCTTCGTGCGCCGCGAAGACGTGTTCGGCGAATGGATCGCGCATCTCGAACGCAGCAGCGCCGACGACGCGCAGGGCAAGATCGCGGTCGCGGCGAATCTCAAGGGCATCCACAACCGCTACAAGAATGCGCAGGGCCAGATCGCCGGGTTGGACCGCGGCCGGATGGTCGACAAACAGGCCGCGCAGGACGACGCGGTGGCGGCATGGGCCGGACAGCATCCCGAGCACGCCGCGTCGGTGGCCGCGCGCGATGCGCTGCGTGCGGTGCTTGAGGAACGCGAACGCACTTGGGAACGCGATTTCCTGCTGAATCTTGTGCCGATGGGCGCCGAAACCGTAGCCGGCGGCATTCCGCCGCTGCCGAAAGGCCTGTACTACGGCGCCAGCCTCGCGCACAACGCGCACGAACGCGCGAAGCCGGACGCGATGCGCGCATCGGGTTACACCGAAGCCGAGCAGTCGAAGCTGCGCGAGCGTCTGCGCCGCGAACAGGGCAACTATTTCGCCGCCGCCGACCGGCGCGTGTTCGCAGCCCTGGTGCGTCGCGCGCTGGCATTGCCGCAGGATCAGCGCATCGCTGCGGTCGACGCCCGTTTCGGCGGGCTGTCGCCGGAGCAGATCGATGTCGCCATCGCCGACATGTACAAGGCCTCGCCGCTGCTCGATGCGACCGCACGCGACACGATGTCGGGCGACAGCATCGACGCACTCGCCGCACGCAAGGATCCGCTGCTGGATTTCGGCATCGCCTGGAATCGCGACCTGCGCGCGCTGCGCGAACGCGAGCGCGACTGGAACGCGCGCAGCGCCATTCACCGCCCGGTGTGGCGGCGCGCGGTGGCGGCCGCGGCGGGCAAACCCGTCGCACCGGACGCCAACGGCACGTTGCGCATCAGCTTCGCGCATGTGCAGGGCTACGCGCCGCGCGACGGCGTGCGCTACACGCCGTTCACCAGCCTGGCGGGCGTGCTGGAGAAACACACCGGGAAAGAACCCTTCGACGTGCCGCAACCGGTGCGCGACGCGGCGCAGGCCGGCGATCCGCACAAGGTGCCGGTGAACTTCCTCGCCGACGGCGACACCAGCGGCGGCAACTCCGGCAGCCCGGTGATCGACGGCCGCGGCGCGCTGGTCGGCATCAACTTCGACCGGGTGTGGGAAAACGTCGCCGGCGACTTCGGCTTCAACCCGGCGGTGTCGCGCAACATCAGCGTCGACATCCGCTACCTGCTGTGGCAGCTGAAGGACGTGGCGCATGCCGACGGCCTGCTGCGGGAACTGGGCACCGGCGCGGATTGACACGATATGATCGCTGCGTTACCGCCCGGCGGTCGTCCGGGCAGCTTCGGAGAGTGCCTGGGCGGCATCGACTCGACACCATGGACAGGTGATTGCCGTACAGGGCCGAGGGACCGGCCGACCGCTGCTTCCGCAGGCGTTTCTCCGACCTCATGTCGCACTGTATGGGCCACGACGCTATGAATCTCACCGATCTGATCAATCGGCGCGCATCGGTGGAAAAACCCGAGCTGGAGGCGCTCGCGGCGGCGCTGTGGCCGAAACTCGAACGTCTGGCCGCGCATCAGTTGCAGGGCCGTCGCGGCCTGACGCTACAGGCCTCGGATCTTGCCCAGGACGCCTACATCGCGCTGATGCACGAATTCCCGGGGCGATTCAACAATCGCGAACACTTCTACGCGCTGGCGGCGCGGATCGTGCGCAACATCGTGGTCGATTACATGCGCCGGCGCAGCGCCGACAAACGCGGCAGCGGTCTGCCGTTCGAGCGTCTGGACAAGATCGAGAACGAGGTGGCGGCGCCGATCGACGACACGGTGGACTGGATCGCGGTGGACGCGGCGCTCACCGTGTTGTCGCAACATCACGAAGCCGCCGCGCAGGTGGTCGAACTCAAATTCTTCGCCGGATTGACCAACGAACAGATCGCCGAAGCGATGGGACTGTCGCGCGCGACCGTGATCCGTCATTACCGGTACGCGCGGGCCTGGCTGATCGATCACTTCGGCGCGGAGCCCGGCGCGGATGGTTGAGGACACTCGGGAGGAGAAGACCTCGGAGGGCGGCGCCGGAGAGGAAGGCGCCATCGACGAGGCGCAGTTGTTCGAAACCCTGTGCGAACTGGAGCCCGAGGCCCAGGCGCAGCGATTGAGCGAACTGGACCGGACGCATCCGGAGCTGGCCTCGCGCCTGCGGCGTCTGCTGGCGATCGACGAAGCCTACGGAACCCACACCGCACGCAGCGTGCTGGCCACGGAACTGCCGGATCCGGTCGGCGATATCAGCGACATCGGCGCGTTCCGGCTGGTGCGCCAGATCGGCCGCGGCGGCATGGGCGTGGTGTATCTGGCCGAACGCCGCAGCGATTTCGAACAACAGGTCGCGATCAAGATCATGCCGCGCTTCGCGATCGACGACAGCAGCCGCGAACGTTTCGCGCAGGAACGCAGGATCCTGGCGCAGCTGCGGCATCCGAACATCTGCAGCATTCTCGACGGCGGCGAACTGGCGGACGGCACGCCGTGGCTGGCGATGGAATACGTGCCGGGCGAAAGCCTGTGCGCATGGTGCGAGCGCCATGGCAGCGGCGTGCGCGAGCGGATCGCGCTGTTCCTGCAGCTGTGCGACGCGGTGCAGTACGCGCATCGCAATCTGGTGATCCACCGCGATCTGAAAGACAGCAATGTCATGCTCGACGAGGGCCATGAAGATCGCAACGATGCGCGCGGCAGCGCCCGTGCGCACGTGAAACTGCTGGATTTCGGCATCGCCAAATCGCTGGCGGCGATGGCCGACGGCGGACATACCGCGGTGCAGGACCGCTTTTTCTCGCCGATGACCGCGGCGCCGGAGCAACTGCGCGGCGAACGCGCCACGGTGGCGGTCGACGTGTACGCGCTGGGCGCGCTGCTGCATCAATTGCTGTGCGGCGTGTTGCCGTTCGAACGCCTGCAGCGCGACCCCACCGAGCTGCAGCGCGCGATCCTGGACACCGTGCCGCCGCGGATGAGCGACGTGCTGCTGCGCGAGCGCACCACGGGGCCGGCGACGAACGCCATGGAGCCGCTGGTGACCGCAACGGCGCTGCGCGGCGAACTCGATGCGATCGTCGCCCACTGTCTGCGCAAGGACGCTTCCGAGCGCTATGCCGAAGTCGGCGATCTGGCGCGCGATCTGCGCGCGTGGCTGTCCGGTCATCCGATTTCGATTTCGCGGAACGACCGGTTGTATCGGTTCGGGAAATTCCTGCGCCGCAACCGGGTCGGTGCGACCTTGGGCGCGCTGGCGGCGGGCAGCGTGCTGATCGCACTGGCGGTCACGCTGTGGCAGGCCTCGGAACTGCGCGCCCAGCGCGACGCGGCGCAACAGGCGCGGACGCGCTCGGAGATCGATCGCGACCGCGCGCGCGCCGTCGCCGATTTCATGCGCGCAACCTTCGAGCAGGCCGATCCCGGAAAAGCGTCCGAGGGCGGCCTGCTGGCGCGCGAACTGATCGATCGCGGCAAACGCCGGCTCGGCGAACTGGACGGCCAGAAAGACGTGCAGGCCGAGCTGGCCCTGCTGCTGGCCGAGAGCGACGCCGGCATGGGGCTTCTGCGCGAAAGCGACGCGACCTACCGCGCGCATGCCGCAGCGATCGAAGCGCTCTCGGCCACCGACCCGGACGTGCGCTGGCGCGCGCGGCTGCTGCGGTTTTCCAATCGGCGCGAACTGGATGCGGACGGTCCGCATCTGGACGCCGAACTTGCGGCATTGCAGCGGCTCGCCGACACCCCCCAGGCGCACGTGCAGGTGGCGCGCCAACAGGAACGCCTGTACGCGCGGCGCTCGCAGTTCGGCCGCGCCGCGCAGACGCTGCAGGACGCATGGCGACAGCATTCGGCCGGGCTGGACGCCACATCGAAGCTGCAGTTCCAGATCAACCTCGGCGATGCCTTGTTGAATGCCGACCGCGCCGACGATGCGCGACGGATCTGCGACGCGATCGACCGCGATGCATTGCGCGATCACGATCCCGCGCTGCAGATCCTCGCGCTGGCGTTGATCGTGCGTCAACTGGACGTGCGCAGGTACGAACTGCGCGACAGCGGCGACGAAGCGGCGATCCAAGCCAACCACGAGGCGCTGGTCCAGGCCGTCGGCGACCGGCAATCCACGGCCGAACGGCTTTACGGCAGCGACTCGCTGCAGGCCGCCAGCGCCTATGTCTGGTCGGTGGGCGTCAGCACCGACCCGCAGCAGCAGAATGCGTTGATGGAAAAAGCCTACGCCATCCAGCTCGCGAAGCTGGCGCCGGTGTCCTCCGCGCGCGCTTACGCCGAATTCGTCATGGCCCGTTTCCACCTGGATCTGCGCGATCGGCCGGACCGGGCCGAGCCGCATCTGCAGCAGGCGGTGACCATCGGCCGCAAGGTGTCGTCGCGCGCCCATGCCGATGTGGTCAAATTCGAACTGGAATGGGCCAGAACCCTCAACGCGCTGGGCCGGCATCGCCAATGCCTGGAACTGCTGGCGGCTCCGCCCGGCAACCCCGAAGACGCCAAGGATGCGGGCAAGCTCAGCGCGCTGCATCTGGAGCTGGCCAAGGCCGCGGTCGCGCTGCGGCAGCCCGCACAGGCCCGGTCCGAGATCGCCATCGTGAATGCCCTATGGCGCCGGCTCGGAAAGCCCCTGCCGGACCCGGTCGCAGAGACGCTGGGCGAAGTCGAGCGTTCGCTGCGGCCGACCGGTGACAACCAGTGATCCGGTCCGGCCCCGGATTGCGCTCCACCTACCAGCAGGCTGTCGAATGGCGGCCTGCCGGGGCCGCCATGGATGGCCGCCTCAGTCCGGTCGCCGCTTCGTCGGGTTGCTGTTTCGCAGGGTCATCGCTTCGCAGGGGCGAGGGTACACGCCACTGATTCGAAAGATCCGCCTCCGAGACTCAATCCATGAGAAGCCGATCGGCGAACATCATCCGTCGGGCAGACATTCGACGCGACCCATCCGGGTCTGCGGCGAATCGAACGTTCGACACCGCCGCCGGAAACCGGCGCGGGCACCACCACCGGCCCTGGAAGGGCGAGCCGCAGAGCGGCAACGGGTCGAAACGCAAGGGATGCGGGTTTTTGACGAATACCTGAGGCAATGCCGATCGCGTGCGTTGCCGCGGCGTTGGCCCAGATCATCCATTCCCCCGGAGACCTCCATGCTCAAACGAATCGCCCCCCTTATCCTCCTGGCCGCCTGGATACCGCAGGCCCAGGCGTTCCCGCCCTGCCCGGTGCAGCCGATGGAATATGGGCCGCCGCTGGACGGGCCGACCATGCTTTCGCCCTCGGCGACATCGACCGCCCTTACCGACCCCTGGTTCAAGGCGAGCTACCAGTTCGTCGGCGATCCGATCATCATCGGTCAGATCTCGTCGGGCAATGCGGCCGACAGCGGCACCAATCCCAATACCGGAAAGTGTCGGGACAGCGACGGATTACCGGACAGGGACGGATTGCCGATCCTGAGCTCGCACGCCTCGCCGGGCGCACTCCATCTCAACCCCCGCTATGCGCCGAGAAGCGGTTTCGGCATCGTCGAACTTCCCTACCTGCCGCAGGTCGCCACACATGATCTGCAAGTCGAGTATCGGCTCGCTTTCACGGTCGACAACAGCCGTTTGCAGACCGCGAACGACTGGCTGGACGTGGTGCAACTGGATTTCTTCCATAACGGGTCGGCCGGCATGAAGTATTCGAATGCGGTGTCGAGCATCTACCGGGTGCGTAAAACCCAGAGCGTCGCAGGCGACGCAGCCCTCCAGATCATCGAGTCACGCAGCGCCCCGGACGGCGTATCCAGCAGGCCTCCGATCAGGGACACCGTGGTCGCCGTCATTCCGCTGCAGCTGCAGAACGGCAATAAAAGCCCGATCGAACTGCGCTGGACCCAGAACGCGAAACAGCGCATCAGCGACAGCGGCGCCCACGACGGATACGACATCCATGTCGTTTTCGAAGTGCTCGGCCCCAACAATCAGGTGGTGTACACCGCGCAGCTGCCGGCACAGTGGGCCAGCATGCTGTCGATGGGGCTGCTGGATTACAACGTCGCCAACGCATCGGGTTACAAGAACGACGCCTTGGAATTCAGCAACATGACGCTCTCTGCAGAACGCAAACACTGATCCGGACATCGTGGGCGTCCGCGGATGACGCGGGCGCCCACAGTTTTTGGCGCGTGCTGCCGTTGCGCGTACGCAGCGCTTCAGGCACGGCAACAACGCGCGAATCCGACCCAGCGCTTGCACGCGAACGGCCACAGCAACAGCTCGCGTAGCCGCAATTCGTCCGGATACCGCAGCGGATCGAACACGCCGACCTCGGCCGGCGCAGCGCCGCGACGATACGTGCCGAACACCTGGTCCCAGATCGGCAGCGCGGTGCCGAAATTTCCGGCCTCGTCCTCGCGCGTGCTGTGATGCAGGCGATGCAGGCCGGCGCTGCCGAGGATGTAGTCCAGCGGCCCCAGATGCCCTGCGACGTTGGCGTGAACGGCCAGACTCTGGGTGAGCGCGAACAGTGCGACCGCGATCAACGCGGCCTCGTCCAGCCCCAGCAACAGCAGCGGCGCGACCCGCACCAGTTTGTCGTAGATCGCATTCAGCGGATGCGCCAACACCGCATTGGCGACGTTCACCTGCGCGGGCCGGTGATGCAGCAGATGCACGCGCCACCACCAGTTGCCGCCGTGGCTCAGCCGATGCATCCAATAGCTGCCGAATTCCGAGACCAGCAGACCCGCGCCGATCTGCAGCCACAGCGGCCAGCCGTTGTCGCCGCGACTCAGCACGACCGCGAACATCGCAAGCAATGCGGTGGCGCCGCCATCGGCCAGCGCATTCATCGCGAACACCGTGCCGTCGCGACGCAACTGCGCGGGACTTGGCTGCCACTCGCGGCGGAACGGGCGCAAGCGTTCGGCCAAAGCGAGCACGGCCGCACTGATCGACAGCCACACCAATAATGTCATCGTGGGCGACAGCGCATGTGTCGTCGCCCACCACCACCAGACCGGCAATCCGGCGAGCAGACCGAGATGCGACCAATGCAGCTCCCGACACCATCGCAACAGCGTCATGGCCGCGCTCCTTCAGAAGTCCGCGGCATGCGCGACGCAGCGGGCTGCGGCCTGTCGCCACAGCCGCAGCCCGCAGCGCCGCTCGCTTTCGCGCGCTCGTCCTTGACGCAGCAGGCGGAGACATCGAGCTTCGGCGCTCCGCCGCAGCACGATGACGTCTTCGCGACCACGGCCTTGGCGCTGCTCTGTTCAACAGCATCCTCATCGGCGAACTGGGTGATGCATACGCCGGTCTCCGGCAGCACCAGTTCGACGCGACGCGCGGCCTGCCAGTCGCCCGCGATCGCAGCGACCACCGAACGCACCTGTTCGTAGCCGGTCAGCAGCAGGAAGGTCGGCGCACGGCCGTAACTCTTCATGCCGACGATGTAGACGCCGGCATCCGGATGCTTGAGTTCCTCGGCGCCGTGCGGGCGCACGCTGCCGCAGCTGTGCAGATTCGGATCGATCAGCGGCGCCAGCGCGCGCGGGCTCTGCGTTCCGGCATCCAGCTCCAGGCGCAGCTCCGACAACAGCTGCAGGTCGGGACGAAACCCGGTCGCGGCCACAATCTCATCCATCGGCGGCAGCACGATGTCGCCGTCGTAGGCGACGATACCGTCGCCGGTGTCTTCCAGCCCTTCGAGCCGGAAACCGGTGGCGACCGTCATCGCGCCCTGCTCGACCCAGCGGCCGACGGCGAGACCCAGACGCCCGCGTTCCTGCAACTGGTCGTGTTCGCCGCCGCCGAGCACCCGCGCCAGCGACGAGCGCCGCAGCGCCCAGACGATCCGCGTGCCCGGCGCCTGCTGCGCCAGCCGCGCGAGATCGTCGAGCACGTTGAACGCGGAATGGCCGCTGCCCACCACCAACACCCGCTTGCCGGCGTAACGCGCGCGCTCAACGCCGAGCACATCCGGTACGCCGTAGACGATGCGCGCCCGCAGCGCGCGTTCGCCCAGCGCCGGAATGCCCGATGCGCCGAGCGGATTCGGCATGTCGATGGTGCCCGACGCATCGATCACCGCCTGTGCCAGGACTTCGTGCTCGCCCGTCGCGTCTTCGTAACGCACCACGAACGGCGCGTCGCTGCGGCCGGCGTTCTTCATCCGGTCGTGCCGCTGTTTCGTCACCGCGACCACCCGCGCACCGAGCCGCAGATGCGGCGCGATCTCCGGCGTCGCCGCGAGCGGATGCAGATAGCGTTCCACTACTTCACCGCCGGTCGGAAACGCCGACGGTTCCGGCGCGCGCCAACCGCGCTTCGCGAGAATCACGCCCGCGGCGCGGTCCACCGTGTACGCCCACGGCGAAAACATCCGCACATGCGCCCAGCGCGAGACCCCGGCGCCGACGGCATCGCCGGCTTCCAACACGCGCGGCGTCAGGCCGCGTTCGATCAGATGCGCGGCAGCGGCCAGGCCCACCGGGCCGGCGCCGATCACCACCACGGGCAGTGTCGTGTTCATGCTTGTTCCTCTTGAATCGATCTGTGTTGAATGCGGTGCGCGGCGTCGCCGCGTCACAGCGGTCAGGGCGCGAGGTTCCCGGGAATCAGACGTTCGACGATCACCACATCCAGCCAACGGCCATCGAGTCGTCCGTGTTTTTCGTAGACGCCGACTTCGCGAAAACCGCAGGCGCGGCACATGCGCAGGCTGGCGTGGTTGAAGGTGAACACGCGCGATACCAGCTTCCAGTAGCCGCGTTCGCGCGCCGCCTCGACCAGCGCTTCGAGCAGATCGCGGCCGAGTCCCGCGCCGCGCGCGCCGCGGTCGATGTACACCGAAAATTCGCCGATGCCGGCGTAACAATCGCGCGGGCGGTAGTCGCTCAGCCCGGCCCAGCCGACGACGCTGCCGTCGTCGCTCACCGCGACCAATTGCGGATGACGCACGGCGCCTGCGAGTTTCGCGACGATATCGGCTGCAGTGCGCGGCTCGATTTCGAAGGTCGCGCTGCGTTCGGCGATGCCCTGGTTGTAGATCGCGGCGATGGCGTCGGCATCGGCGATGTCTGCGTGGCGGATCGTGTGCATGGCGGTTTCCTGCTCCGGATGAATGTCTCGAATTACTGTTGTCAGTTGCAACTATCTGCGCAAAAAAAGGTCAACCGCAGCCGCGCTTGCTGTCAGCGCCAGTCCCGCAGGCCGGCGCGCAGCCGCCGACGCTGACACCGGACACGAATCGCGCCTCGGCCGCGCGCGCCAATCGCCGCACGACTTCGGTGGCGTCGACGAGCGCGTCGCGATCGACATCGCGCAGCAGTTCCGCCTGCTGTGCGATCAGTTCGCCTTCGATGCGCTCGTAGAGGGCGCGGCCGCTGCGCGTCGCCGCCAGCGACACCGCGCGCGCGTCGTCGGGATCGGGCGAACGTTCGACGTAACCTTTGCGCACCAGCGCATCGATCACGCGGGTGGTGGTGCTTTTGTCCAGACGCAGCACTTCGGCGAGCGCGAGGCTGCGCTGCGGCCCACGCTCGACCAGGGCTTCCAGCGCGTGGCACTGGGTGACCGAAATGTCGTAGCAGCAGATCCGGTCGCGGTCGCGGAACTGATAGACCCGCACCAGCGCGGACACCGCGGCATGCAGCGCCGCGGCGTCCTGCAGCAGGGTGTCGGGAAGCGGTTTGGCGGGAGGCTTGGGCATGCGCTCAGGGACATTGTTGTCAGTTGCAACAATATTCCCGGAATCCGCCGGATGTCAACACCCAGAAGCGATGGACCGGACGCACCAGCGCCGCACCGACACCGCGGCGGTATGCTGGCGACTCGCCCCCCGCCCCTCGCGCCGCGCCGATGCCGGAATTCGAAGTCAGCCGTCTGCTGGACACCGGTACGGCCACGGTGCGGCACGTGCTGTGCAAGGGAACCTGCCGGCATCGCAGCGCGGAGGAATGCGCCTCGGCCACGCATCTGGTGTTTCCCTACCGCGGCGTCTATCTACGCCATGTCGGCAGCGACCAGGCCGTCGCCGACGCCAATCACGTGCTGTTGTTCAACGCCGGCGAGAGCTATCAGGTCAGTCATCCGGTCGACGGCGGCGACGCCAGTCTGGTGCTGGCACTGTCCGAACCGCTGCTGCGCGAACTGGCGCCGGCCGCACTGCTGCACAAGCGCGACACGCTGGGCTTCCGCCACCAGAGCCTGCGCATCGACCCGCGCGCACAGGCGCTGGTGGCGCTGCTGCGCCACGGCCTGCAGCACGGCAGCGTCGAGCCGCTGGAAGCCGAAAGCCTGCTGCTGACGCTGGTCGGCCGCAGCCTGGGGCCGCGCACCGCGCGCGAGCCCGGCGCCACGCCCGCGAAGCAGCGGCTGGTGAACCGGGTGAAGCTGCTGCTGGCGGGCGATCTGTCGCGGCGCTGGACACTCGAAGAAATCGCGGCCGAGATCGGCGGCTCGGCGGTCTATCTCACCCAGGCGTTCCAGCAGGTCGAACGCCTGCCGCTGTATCGCTATCAGCTGCGGCTGCGACTGGCGCGCGCGCTGGATCTACTGCCGCAGTGCGCGGACATGTCCGCACTGGCCTTCGAACTGGGCTTCTCCAGCCACAGTCATTTCGCTTCCGCTTTCCGCCAGACCTACGGCCGCTCGCCCTCGGCGTTCCGGCAGTCGCTGGCCTGAGCATCCACGACCGTTTTCGACCGCTAAAGATTTCGACAGCGGCGCCGACGCGCGGATGGTCTCCTGTGCATGCCCGATGACGGGCTGAATGAGGAGAACGGTCATGGCAGAAAAAACCTGCGCGGTCTGCGATTACGAACTGGATGCCAATGCCATCCAGGTGACCATCGGCGGACGCACCGTCGAAGTGTGCTGCACCGAATGCGCGGACAAGCTGCGCGAGGCCGAGGCCTCGGCGCGATGAGCGTTGATGTCGTTTCTCTCGACCGGACGGCGGATACGCCGTCCGGTCGCGGCAAATATCGATGCAGGAGCACGCGCGGATGAACGACGCACGCACCGTCGCCGTACTCGGCGCCTACGGCCATACCGGCTGCTTCGTGGTCGCGGAACTGCAGCGTCGCGGCTGGACGCCGATCCTCTGCGGTCGCGATCCCGCGCGTCTGGACGCACTGGGCGAAGCCTGGCCGTCGCTGCCGCGGCGGCGCGTCTCGATCGAAGATCCGGCGTCGCTCGATCGCGCTCTCGAAAGCGCGTCTGCGGTGATCAACTGCGCTGGCCCGTTCCTGGACACCACCGCTGCGGTGATCGAAGCTGCGCTGCGCGCGCACATCCACTACCTCGACATCGCCGCCGAGCAGGCGCCCGTGCGGGCCGCGTTCGATCGTTACGACGACGCTGCACGCGCTGCGGGTATCACCATCGTGCCGGCGATGGCGTTCTACGGCGGCCTGGCCGATCTACTGGCGACCGCAGCGATGGCGGACTGGAGCGAAGCGGACAGCATCGAGATCGCGGTCGTGCTGGACAGCTGGCATCCCACCGCCGGTACGCGCCTGACTGGGCAACGCAATACTGTGCCGCGGGTGACGGTCTCGGACGGACGGTTGACGACGCTCGCCGATCCGCCGCCGAACCGCACGTGGACGTTCCCGCCGCCGTTCGGATCGGTGGAAACGGTCGGCCTGCCACTTTCGGAAATCGTATTGATCCATCGTCATCTGAGAGCGACGACAGTCGATTCGTACATGAGCCTCGCGCCGCTCGCAGACCTGCGCGATCCTGCGACGCCACCGCCGGTGGCCGCCGATGGCAGCGGCCGTTCGGCGCAGATCTTCGCGATCGATGTCGTCGCAACCCGCAACGGCGAAAACCGTCGCGCAGGCGCGCAGGGCCGCGACATCTATGCCGTCACCGCGCCGCTGGTCGTGGAAGCGCTGCAACGATTGGCGGACGGGCGCTGCCAGGCGACAGGCGTCGTCGCCGCGGGTCAGGCCTTCGACGCGCGCGACTTCCTGTCGTCGCTGTCGCCGGATCCGCTGTCGCTGACGTGATCGCGCTGGCCGTGGCATGGAATACGCCGACGGTGCGGGACGCGAACGCCCCGCACCGCCAGTCTTCACTCGATGACGCTTTGGTCGATCAGTTTTCGTATGCCGCTTCGCCGTGCGAGGCGATGTCGAGACCTTCGCGCTCGGCTTCTTCGTTGACGCGCAGGCCGATGGTGTACTTCACCAGCGTGAACGCGACCAGCGACACCACACCCGACAAGGCTACCGTCACCAGCACGCCCTGCAGCTGGATCCAGACCTGCGAGCCGATGCTGTAGTCCGCCAGCGCGGTTTCGGTGACGTAATCCCAGATGCCCGCGCCACCCAGCGAGGGCGCCGCGAACACGCCGGTCAGCAGCGCACCGGTGATGCCGCCGATGCCGTGTACGCCGAACACATCGAGACTGTCGTCGGCGCGCAGCAACTTCTTCAAACCGGTGACGCCCCAGAAGCAGACCACACCGGCGATCGCGCCGATGGCGAGCGCGCCCATCAAGCCGACCAGACCAGCGGCCGGGGTGATCGCAACCAGACCCGCGACCGCGCCCGAGGCGCCGCCCAACATCGACGGTTTGCCGCGGGCGAGCCATTCCACCGCGCTCCAGCTCAGCACCGCGGCCGCGGTGGCGAGGAAGGTGTTGACGAACGCGAGCGCCGCGACGCCGTTGGCTTCCAGCGCCGAACCGGCGTTGAAGCCGAACCAGCCGAACCACAGGATCGATGCGCCGACCATGGTCTGGGTGAGGTTGTGCGGACGGATCGCTTCGCGGCGGTAGCCCAGACGCGGGCCGATCACGTACGCACCCACCAGACCGGCGATGGCCGCGTTGATGTGCACCACGGTGCCGCCGGCGAAATCCAGCGCGCCCTTCGCCCACAGGAAACCGGACTTCGCGAGCACGCCGTCGACCGCATCGGTGCCGGTGAACGCATCCGGGCCCGGGAAGAACCACACCATGTGCGCCATCGGCGCGTAGGCGAAGGTGAACCAGATCACCGTGAACACCAGCAGGCCGGCGAACTTCACGCGCTCGGCGAACGCACCGATGATCAGCGCGCAGGTGATGCAGGCGAATGCGCCCTGGAACACGAAGAACGCGAGTTCGGGGATGTACACGCCCTTGGTGAAGGTCGCGGCCATCGCGCCGTTGAGCCCTTCGCCGAACAGGCGCGCGCCGCCGCCGATGAAGGCGTTGTTTTCGGTGAACGCGAGGCTGTAGCCGTAGATCACCCACAGCACCGCGACCAGCGAGAACACCACCAGGCACTGCATCAGGATCGACAGGACGTTCTTGCTGCGCACCAGGCCGCCGTAGAACAGCGCGAGACCCGGCAAGGTCATGAAAATCACCAGCGCCGAGCACACCAGAATCCATGCGGTGTCGCCCTTGTCGGCGACCGGTGCGGGTGCGGCTGCCGGTTCGGCGGATGCGGGTTCTGCGGCAGCAGTTTCAGCAGCCGCTTCCGCAGGTGCGGCCGTTGTCTCCGGTGTCGTCGTTTCGCTTGTCGCTTCCGTTGTTGCTTCGGCCGTCGCTTCGGTGGCGGGTTCAGCCGTTGCGGTAGTTGCGGCGCCTTCGGTGGCCGGCGGCGTCTGCGCGGCGACGGTCAACGTTGCACCGATGGTCATCGCGCCGCAGAGCAGCGCGAGCAGGACAGTACGGGCTCTCGACCCGGACAGAAATCCAGTCTTCATGGGACATGTCTCCGAGTGTGGGTTAGAGCGCGTCCGCGCCGACTTCGCCGGTGCGGATGCGGATGACCTGTTCCAGCGCGGTGACGAAAATCTTGCCGTCGCCGATCTTGCCGGTGCCCGCGGATTGCTGGATCGCTTCGATCGCCGCGTCGAGCCGATCGCTCGCCACCGCTACCTCGACCTTGATCTTGGGCAGGAAATCGACGACGTACTCCGCGCCGCGATACAACTCGGTATGTCCCTTCTGTCGCCCGAAGCCTTTGACTTCGGTGACGGTGATTCCGGATACGCCCATTTCCGACAAGGCTTCGCGCACCTCGTCGAGCTTGAACGGCCGGATGATGGCGGTAATCAGTTTCATGCGCTCTCCCCGTTGGCGAATATTCGCTGTGGATGACCGCCGGCACCGCAGTGCCGGCGGTCGCTGAAGAGAACCGCTACGCAGTCCGACGTGGGGAAGGAAGCTGCGTATGCGTTTCCCGTACCTCGTCACCAATGACTCTTCCAGCAGAAAACCTCGTCCAGCCAAACACTCACCTTGCGGTCGCGACGCCATCCGCTGCGGATGCGCGCGCGGCCCATTGCCGATTACTCCACTCTCTCCGCTTCCACCGACGTATTCGCTTCCATCGCGTGTCCGGCGGCTCCACTTCCAGTTCCACTGTTCGCGACATCGACGGGCCCGAGCTCGATCGTCATGAACATGCTGTACGGGTCTTCGATGTAGTCCGCGAACGGACCGCATGCTTCGAAGCCGAAGCGCTCGTACAGCGCCCTCGCCGGTTCGAATACCTCCATCGAACCGGTTTCCAGACTCAGGCGCCGATACCCGCGACGCCTGGCTTCCTGCAGGATGTGGCGCATCAATCGCGTCGCCACCCCTTTGCGCGCGTGCCCCCGCACGGTGCGCATCGATTTGATCTCGCCGTGCGCGGGATCGAGTTCCTTCAACGCGCCGCAGCCCAACAACTCGGCCGCTTCCCAGACGCTCCAGAACGCGATTTCCGGCCGACGCAGACCTTCGAGATCCAGCGCATGACAACTTTCCGGCGGCGAATGCAGGGCGAGATCGGCCTTGTGCTCGCGCAGCAGCGCGATGATCTCGTTGCCCTGCAGGTCGTCGATACGGATGTCCATCTGTGTCATCCCGAACGGTGTCATCCCGAACGTATGTGAGGGATCTGTTTTACCTTTTCCCATCAACAGCAGATCCCTCCTCGGGCTTCGCCCTCGTTCGGGATGACAGACCGTGGAGGCTGGGTCATATGACCCAGCCTACGGGCGCGCATCAGATCGTGTAATACATCTGATATTCCAGCGGATGCGTCGCCGCGCGGAACTTGGTGACTTCCTGCATCTTCAGCGCGATGTAGCCGTCGATGAAGTCGTCGGTGAACACGCCGCCGTTCTTGAGGAACTCGCGATCCTTGTCCAACGCTTCCAGTGCCTGGTCCAGCGAATGGCAGACGGTGGGGATGTTCTTCTCTTCTTCCGGCGGCAGGTCGTAGAGATCCTTGTCGCTCGGCGCGCCGGGATCGATCTGGTTCTTGATGCCGTCCAGGCCGGCCATCATCAGCGCGGCGAAGGTCAGGTAACCGGAGTTCATCGGATCGGGGAAGCGGATCTCGATGCGGCGCGCCTTCGGATTGGCGACGTACGGAATGCGGCACGACGCCGAGCGATTGCGCGCCGAATAGGCCAGCATCACCGGCGCTTCGAAGCCCGGCACCAGGCGCTTGTAGCTGTTGGTGGTGGAGTTGGCGAAGGCGTTGATGGCGCGGGCGTGCTTGAAGATGCCGCCGATGTACCACAGCGCCATCTGCGACAGGCCGCCGTAGCCGTCGCCGGAGAACAGGTTGACGCCGCCCTTGGCCAGCGACATATGCACATGCATGCCGCTGCCGTTGTCGCCGACGATGGGCTTCGGCATGAAGGTCGCGGTCTTGCCGTTGCGGTGGGCGACGTTCTTGATGATGTACTTCATCGTCAGCAGTTCGTCGGCCTTCTGCACCAGCGTATTGAACTTGGTGCCGATCTCGCACTGGCCGGCGTTGGCGACTTCGTGGTGATGCACTTCCACTTCGATGCCGGCTTCTTCCAGCGTCTTGCACATTTCGGCGCGCAGGTCGTGCAGCGAATCCAGCGGCGCCACCGGGAAGTAACCGCCCTTCACCATCGGCCGGTAGCCGGTGTTGCCGCCTTCGTACTCGCGGGCCGAGTTCCAGTGCGCTTCCTCGGAATCGATGTGGAAGAAGGTGTGGCCCATTTCATTGGCGAAACGGACGCTGTCGAAGATGAAGAATTCCGGCTCGGGGCCGAAGAACGCGGTATCGGCGATGCCCGCCGCCTTGAGGTAGGCCTCGGCGCGCTTGGCGATGCCGCGCGGATCGCGCGAGTAGGCCTGCATGGTCGCCGGGTCGAGGATGTCGCAGGTCAGGATCAGGGTCGGGTCGGCGGTGAACGGGTCGATGACCGCGGTCGACGCGTCGGGCAGCAGCACCATGTCGGATTCGTTGATGCCTTTCCAGCCGCTGATCGACGAGCCGTCGAACATCTTGCCGTCCTCGAACAGGCTCGGCTCGACGATGGATTTCGGGAAAGTGACGTGGTGCTGGACGCCGCGCATATCGGTGAAGCGCAGGTCCACGAATTCGATCTTGTGGTCCTTGATGAGTTTTTCGACGTGCTCGAGGGACATCTGCGGAAGCTCCGAATGGGTATGAAGGATGTAGTCTTCTTTGCAAGGTGCGTGCCAGCTGCGGAGACGAGTCAAGTCATTGATTGATAAAGAGTTCGACATCCTGGCTTCGATTCTTTTGCACTTTAATGGTGCATTTCAGATGAAATGCCCTGTTTTGGTTCAAACGTGAACCGTAGTCGCCTGCTGCGGCTCGTCGCGACTTGCGTCGCTCCCACAAGGGCACTACCACCGGTCGTCGCGACTGTCGTCGCTCCCACAGAAGCATCCACCCCGGACCATCGGCACTCCTTGTCGGGCAGCGAAGGGCGACAGACTCGGCCGACACCGCTTTCCGGATCCGCCCGCATGGACGACACCATCGCCACCCCCCACCGGACCCGGTTCGCGCGCGCCGTCGCCGCCGTCGGCCATCCGCTGCTGCTGGCCGGCGCGCTGGGGCTGTGGTGGACGCTCGGCGGGAACGACGCCACCACCCTCGCGACGCTGCTGTCGATCCTGATGGTGTCGATGCTGCTCGAACGGCTGGTGCCGGCTAAGCCGACATGGCGCCTGGGCTTGGGCGCGACGCTGCGCTTGGCGGGCGTGTAC
>CBIHKW010000018.1:0-42587 GCA_966203835.1 uncultured Thermomonas sp. | reverse complement strand
AACGCCGGTGGCGACGTCGGCTACATCAACAGCTGGAGCGTGACGTTCTGATCGATCCATCGATCAACGCACTGATACAAATTCGATCAATGTAAACGGTGACATTTGCTGCGGGTAGCGATACCCGCAGCTTTTTTTCGTCCGTAAACCGGCATCGATACCGGCTGGTCGGCAAGGTGTGGATCAACGCAGCGGCTGTTTCGCCGCCCACACCGCCAACTTCTCGCGGCCGATCTTGGCGTTGTGGCGGATATCGACCGGAAACGCTTTCGGATAATGCAGAAATGTTTCGACCTTGGCGGTGTGTACGAAACCTTCGCCGAGATGGCGCAGCTCTTCTTCGATCCGCGGCCATTCCGATGCCGCCACGCCCGCGCGCAGCTCCACGCACAGCATCGCGCGTTGCGCACCGAAGCTTCCCAAACCGACCAGCGCCGTGCGGCGCACATCTCGATGGGTATTGAACACAGGCTCGATCTGTTCGGTACACAGCGTCGTATCGGCGGTGACCACGCGCTGGGTCTTGCGGCCGCAGAACCACAGCCGGCCTTCGCCGTCGTAGTAGCCCAGATCGCCCATGCGATGCACGATGCGCGTCGAACCATCGGCCAGCGTTTCGCGGATCTTAGCGATGCGGGTAGCGCTGTCGCGATTGAAATACGTATCGGTCGCGGTGGGGCCGGCGACAGTGATTTCGCCGACCAGCCCGCCCTTCACCATCAGATCGTCCGACCATGTTGCGATGGCGGCATCGTCGACGCTGATCAACCGCACCTCGTTCGGCGGCACCGGACGACCGACGCAGGTGCCCGCGCCCTGCTCGGTGCGCGTGCGTAGCGTCAGCAGTTCGCGACCTTCGATGATTGCGACCGGCAGGCATTCGGTCGCACCGTACGGCGTCCAGAACTTCGCATCCGGCGGCAACAGTTCGAGCAGCGTCGCGACCACATCCGCAGGCACCGGCGCACCAGCTGACATCACCGTCTTCAGCCCCGGCAGCGGTTGGCCGTGATCGGTCAACACCCGCATCAACGCCGGCGAACCGAACAGTTGATCCACGCCGAAACGCGCGATCGCCGCATGCAGTTTGCGCGGATCGGCCTTGGCCGGCCGGGTCGGATCCATGTCGGGAATGATCGACGTCGTGCCAAGCGCGGGATCGAACAACGCGAACGGCGGAAACGTCGGCAGATTCGCACCGCCCGGCGCGATACCGAAGGCCTCACCCATCATCGCGATCTGCGCCACGAAATGACGGTGCCGGTAGACAACTCCCTTGGGCACGCCGGTGGAGCCGCTGGTGAACAGGATCGCGGCGATATCGTCGGGCTGCGTGTCCGCGAGCTGCGGGCCGGCGTTCGCACCGTCGCGCTCGACATCGGCCAGCGTGACATCGGCGAGGATCGCGCGCGCACCAGTGGTGATGCGCATGCGCGCACTGCGCGCCCAGCCCAGCAGTACCCGCGCGAACTGCGCCAGCGGGATGCCGATGAACGCTTCAGCCCGCGCTTCGTCCAGACACTGTTTCAGCGCGCGCTTGTCGATGCCGGGATCGACCAGCACCGGCACCGCGCCGGCCTTGAACAGCGCGAACATCAGCAGGAAGAATTCGGGCGTCGGCCGCACCATCAGCACCGTGCGGGTGCCGCGGACGATGCCGCGCTTCGCGAGCCCCGCGGCGATGGCGTCGCTGCGCGCGTCCAGCTCGGCATAGCTCAGCGCGATGGCGTAGCCGCCGTCGCGACCCGGGCAGCGCATCGCCACCTGGTCGGGACGCTCGCGGGCGAGCCGCGGCAGGCTGGCGGCGATGTTGCAATCGTTGGTCATTGTGGAATTGTAGCGGCAGTACCCGCAGGAGGGCCTTCAGGCCCGAGCTCTTGAAGAGCATTCGTCGTCGTCGATCTGCGACGCCGATAGATCCTGCAGAGCTCGGGCCTGAAGGCCCTCCTACCGGATCGTCTACCGCTTGGGCCGTCGCGTCCCTAGAATCGCGTATGCAACATCCCTGCCTGTCCTGCGGCGCCTGCTGCGCCCACTACCGGGTCAGCCTGCACTGGTCCGAAGCCGAGCCCGACATCGGCGAGCCCGACTTGGGCGGGCGCGTACCGATCGCACTGACCGAGACCTTCGGCCCGCATCAGCGCAGCATGCGCGGCACCTGGGCGAAACAGCCGCACTGCGTCGCCCTGCAGGGCACGGTCGGCGCATCGGTCGGCTGCGCGATCTACGACGCGCGACCCGGCGCCTGCCGCGACCTGCGGATGTCGTGGGAAGGCGGCGGCCCAAACCCGCAGTGCGATCAGGCGCGGATCGCGTACGGGCTGGCGCCGTTGATGCGCGATGAGGTGGAACGCGCGCTGGCGGGTTGAAGCCCAGGCATGGCCAGCGAATTCACTGCGCAAACCGAATGATCAAATCCTGTTTTCGTCCAGGAAACGCCGCATCGCCGGCACCAGCACTTCATGCTTGTCTTCCAGCACGTAATGGCCGGCATCCTCGAACGCATGCGCCTCGGCCTGCGGCAGCGCGCTGCGGAAGCCTTCGAGGAAATGATGATCGAACACGAAATCGCGCAGGCCCCAACCGATGAAGGCCGGGCGGTCGGCGTAGGCCGGCAGGCGTTTCGCCGCCGAGCTGACCAGCGTCCAGGCGGGATCGCCCTCGCTCAGCGGAATGTCCTGAACGAAGCGCAGCGTGGCGATCCGGTTCGCCCACGAATCGTAGGGCGCCTCGTAGGCGCGACGCACGTCGACCGGCATTTTGCGCATCACGCCATCGCGCGCGGCGCCGGCCGAAAACGCATTGAAACCGCGGATCATCAGCGCGCCGAGCTTCATGTCGCGGCCGAGTTTCAACTGCCACGGCAGCGGTTTCGCCGCGGGCAGCGGAAATGCAGCGGTGTTGGTGATCAGCAGCCGGCGCACCTGCGCCTCGTGGGTCAGCGCCCAACCGAAACCGATCATGCCGCCCCAATCATGCACCGCCAGCGTCACCGGCCCATCGATGCCGATCGTGTCGAGCAGACGGGTGAGATCATCGACGCGCGATTGCAGGGTGTAGCGATAGTCCTTGTCGGCCGGCTTGTCCGACAGGCCCATGCCGATGTGATCCGGCACGATGCAGCGGTACTTGTCCTTCAGCCCCAGCACCAGATGCCGCCAGTAGTAACTCCACGACGGATTGCCGTGCAGCATCACGATCACGCCGCCATCGCGCGGACCTTCGTCCAGATACGACATCACGATGCCGGGACGCACTTCCAGGTGCTTGGGGGTGAAGGGGTAGTCGGGGTAGCTGTGAGCGGTCATGGGCGGGATCTGGAAAGAACGGTGTGTCGCCGGCGGCCTTGGCCCGAACAGGCCAGCCCCGGAAACGCGGCCGCCAAGGATAAGGCCTGCATCCGGATTTGGCACCGCACGACGTCGCAGAAGAGCTTTTCGGCCCGGATCAGGTACTTCCGGGCTCAAATCGGGCCACAGCGTCTGAACGGGCACAAGAAGCAGAGATCGGGATACGGCAGAGTTTTGGTGGTCAGTCATGTATACGGGTGTTGATATCGCCCACCGTTAGCGCATTCATGTAAGCGAGCACCAGATCCTTAGTGCGATAACGTCCGAATGCTGCTTGGTCCTGCTCACGCACGATCGGGAAGGTATCGAGGATGTATCCGGCATCCTCGCGGTCCAAGCCGTAGAGCCGAAAGAACAGCGCATCAAGCCGTGCCAAGCGATGGCGGCGATCCTCGACATCCCAGGCAAACGGCGGCCCGTCATACCCTAGGTCGCGGGCGAAGGCGGACATGTCGTGCGCGTTATAAGTTAGATGCAGCACTTCACGGCGGATCAGGTCGGCGACCGTACCCGGGCCTAGTTCTTCCTCGAAGCGGCGGGGATCGATCAGCGGCAGTTGTTCGACGATATACCAATTGACATGAGTGCTTTGTACTTTCTGTCGTGCGATGTAGTCCAAGGCGATTGCATTAAAATTGGCAACAAGGCATGCCAATGAAATCGCTCGCGCGTCACCCAATGCGTCGTGCAGCAGAATCAACGGCAGCGTATTGCCGGCTGAGGAGTATGGAATGAGCGAAGAGATCACCGTCCTAGCATCCGTAGCGCGCGCGATATCCCGGAACGCCAACGCGTAGTGGCCAGCGCGCCCAGATTCAATGCTGGAATCCGGAATCCAGTACTGCGGAGCGGGCGCCCACAGAGGATCGGCTTTCTGATCCGCCGTCGCCGGCTGGCTCAGTGCCGCGTTGTGGAGATTGTCCTCATTGGTCACAACGGAAGAGGCGCGGTGATCAAACTGATTGATCATTCTCCCTACATAAAGCGGCAGCGCTTTTTCTTCTCCACGCCGCCAGACGGAGCTCCCAATCGGGTACCAGCCTTCTTGCTCCAATTCTTCCCGACACTTGAACAACCCGGAATCGTTGGTCATATGGAATATCGTGGAATATTTCACTGGCCACAGCGCACGTGCCGGTCCGGGTGGATCGTCGAACTCGGCACTGCGATTGACGAGCACCGGATGTGAGCGGTAGATGCGCGTGGTGATCTCCGCATCGCGGCGACTGCGGAAGATCGGCGCGGTGCCGGTGTTCGGATTGACTGCGGCGAAATCGGCGGCATCCAGCGGAATGATTCGATCAACGTCGTTCAATTGCTCAATTCGGTGCAGATAGAACGCGCAGCGGGCATTGGCGAAACGTCGCAGCACCCCACCGAAGACCAGTGCGCAGAATTTGAAACTCGCATGTACGTCAGGAAAAAAAGTTTTCTTGTTTTCGAAATCAAACAACAAACCCAAACGACCAGACGTTGAAATGCCACGAAAGAACTTCGCCGCTCCTAGATCACCCGCGATGCCGGAAGGCGTGAGCAGGCCGACCACGCCCTGCCTGCGCACGATGCACGCGGCGCGCTCCACAAACAGCGAATACAGATTGATGTCTCCGCTGGACAGCAGCGGATACTGGCGGCTGGCACGCGCCACCCTAGCCATGGTATCGGTACGTTCGGCGGCCTCACGGTAGTCCTGCCACAATGGATCGCCGTCCTGTTCCAAGCGCGCAATCATGCGCTTGCGATCCGCTGCGCGCGCCTGATGCGCAACCTCCGGACGGCGCTCAGCGAACCATTCCACCTCCTGCAGCTTCATCCGATCCCACGGCGGATTGCCGATGACCAGATCGAACCCGCCCTGAGGATCACCCGTTTCCAGCCCGCGCCATGCGGTGGGGAATGCCAGCTCCCAATGCATGAATGCTTCTTCTCGCGACAGTGCGCGGCAATCTTGCAGCAATGCGTTGATCGCTTCGGCCTTGTCGTGGTCGGCGATGTCGGTGGCATGGGCGCGGTCGTTCACCAACATCAGCAGGTTGCCGCCGAAGCGCCCGGACAGCAAGTCGGCCACCGCGGCATGGCGCGGCCCGCGCAGCTTTTTCGGAGCATCCAGTGGCGCCAGCCAGCGCAGCGCGTGCCAAAAATCGAGCAAGCGCCGGAGCGGCTGCAGGCCGCGCTGCGCTTCTTCGAGCAGGCGCTGCGACTGATGCACCTCGGCGATGTCAACATCGGTCAGCTCGCCGATATCGTTCAGTGCATGAACCGCCATGCCGATGGTGGTCAGATCGTTCTGCGCCAACAACCCACCACGCGCGCGCAGGTCCGCCACCACTTCGCTCAAGCGTTCGCCGAACAGCGCGTCGCCGCAACGCAGATGATGGTCGAGGAACGACAGCGGCGCGCCGACGGTGAAGGTGTGCAGCCACAGAGACAGCTTGGCAAGTTCCACCGCCATTGGATTCTTGTCGACGCCGTGGATCACCCGTTTGAGGATCATGCGCCGTACGATGTGGCGGTCGTCGAGCTGGTTTTCGGCCACCGTCCAGCCGCCCGCCCGCGCGTTGGTGAGGATGCGCGTACGGATGCCGCGGATGCGGCCAAGCAGCGGCGATTCGTAGTGCCAGTCGGGCGCATCTCGGGCCATTATCGCCGCCGCCGACGCGCTGGCTTCAAGCGCCTGGTCGGCGAGATAGTCCACCAGAGACACAAGAAAATGTCCGCTTCCCATCGCAGGGTCGCAGATCTTCAGCGAGAGCAGGGCAACCGCAGGGTCGTCAACTTCCAGCGATTGCCGGCGCGCATCCACGCCACCGCCCATTGCCAGCAATTCGTGGAAACGAGTGTCAAAGCGGGCATGCTGCTCAGCGACCAAGGGCCCGAGCGATTCGACGATCAGCAGCTTCACCAGATCGTCGTGCGTGTAATAGCTGCCGGTGACGCGGCGGGCGAAGCTGGCGGGTTCCACACGCACGCCGCCTGCGCCATCGGACACCACCGCCTGTTCGAGCAGGCGTTCGTAGATCGAACCCAATTGTTGCACGCTGAGATCGCGATAATTGATCCAGTGCCGCCGCTGGTCATTGCCAAGCTCTCTGGATAACGCGTCCAGCAACGGCGCGACCACAGCGTCGCCCAGCGCGATGCGCGCCAGGATTGGCTCGCGCGCATCGTCGAACAACCCGCCGTTGTAGGCGGGCAGACCGATAGTAGGCTCGCCCATCGCGATGGCGTGGAACAGGTCGCACAGGTGCTGCCAATAACGGTGCATGCCTGCAGCGAAAACATCATGGTGATCGCTGCGATCAGCTACATCCTGCCGGATTCTGCGTAGCGAATAATCGTCGTAGCGCCGGTCGCGCGCGGGCAGAAGGTCGCGGTCTTCCGCGTACAGCACGAATAACAGTCGATACAACAGGGTCAAGGCAGCGCGTTTGATCTGTTCGCGATAGGCGCGCTCCTCGACCCGAGCCTCCGGATCGGCCACCACCAGCGCCACCACCAGCGCGGGGAATACCTCGTCGAACACCCTGCGCCCCAGTGCGTTCGACACCCGGCTTTCCCAGTGCCGGCTTTCTTCCAGCGCGAGCTGATGGAACGACCTGTGTTGCGCATCGCCGGCCTGCGGCAGAAAGGCCTGCGCTGAGAACAACAGATAGAACGCCTTCAGCGCGTGCTGCGCATCACCGATTGGTGCGGCGAGCAGGTCGGCGTCCAGGCCACGGACCCCGATGAGGCTGGCGATATCGAATTCGACGAATTCCTCGGATCGCGACCGCGCGCCCTGCCAGTACAGGCGCCAATGACGGCCATTGGTGAGAAGCCCCCACATCACCGCGCGTTCGGAGATGGCTTCCGCCCGCGTGAGGTAGCGCAGCATCTGGCTGGACGGCGTTTCGATTTCGCCTCGATCCTGGCCGCTGCGATCCAGCGGACGCAGCCAGCGCTTGCTTTCGACGATGGCCTTGCCGTGACGGAACCGGCCGCCGGGCTGTGTTTCAGTCAAGGCCAGATCGTGCGCATGCCGCTGCGCGAACAACAACGTGTCGGGAACATCGGCGCGTCCGCGCGAATTGGCCTGCTGCTGGGGCAGGCATGACCAACCCAGCGCCTCCAGCGTCGGAATGATCAGCTCCGCTTCGGTCTGGGCTTCATTCAATCGTGTATCGCCCTCCACCCGCACGTAGACCGTTCTCAATGCATCATGAAATGCTTCGAATCGCCCGTCGTCCAATGCACGCCACGCATCGGTCAGCAGAATGCCCTGGCTGATGAAATCCTGTGTCAATAATGCGCCGCGCATTGGTGTCCTTTTACTTTGTAGATCTGAAGAGGGGCTTTAGGTTCGAATCGATTGAGCATTCGTCACGGCGCTTGCGCTTTCCGTACGCGCCAACAGATCGAACAACGGCTGATTGACGTAGTAGTTGTTGCGACCCACGCGCATTTTCCGCAGCACGCCATCTTCCGCCAGCTTGTCGAGGTAGCGCGTCGCTGTGAGGCGCGATACGCCCAGTTCGCGCTGCAGGAATTCGACCCGCGTGTAAGGATGATTGAACAGGTTGTTGATCAGGTTCTGGCTGTAGAACCGATAATTTTCGCGGATCCGCAGCTTGGTCTGCTGCAGCAGCGTCTTGATCGCCTGGATGGTGACGACGGTCTGCGCGGCCGTGGCCGCGACGGCCTGCAGCATGTAAAGCACCCAGCCTTCCCAGTCGTCGTGATCGCGCACGGCCTGCAACAGCCGGTAGTAATCGGGCTTGGTCTGTACGATGTGTCGGCTCAAGTACAGCACGGGGATATCCAGCAGCCCTTCTTTGACCAGATACAGGACATTGACGATCCGGCCGGTCCGGCCGTTGCCGTCGTAGAACGGATGGATGCTCTCGAACTGATGGTGGATCAGGGCCATCCTCACCAACGGATCGGCGTCGAACGGCGGCTGGTCGTGGATGAACGTCTCCAGATCGCCCATCAACCGCAGCACGTCATTGGCGTCCTGCGGCGGTTCGTACACCACGGCACCTGCGCCATCGCGCAACGCCGTACCGGGCAACTTCCTGAAACCCGCAAGGTTGCACTCCAGCCGTTGCTGGATGTCGAGGATCGTGTTCAGCGTCAGCAGGCCCGAGCCCTGGACCCGATCGAAGCCGGCCCGCAGCGCCTGTCGATACCGCAACACTTCTTTGATCGCCGTTCCGGTCGTCTCGGCCGGCTCTTCCTCCCGATACAGATCGTCCTGCGTGGTGACGATGTTCTCGATGGCCGAACTGTCGCGCGCTTCCTGCAACGTCAATGTGTTGATCAGGATCCCCTGGTTCGGGATGCTCGCGGCGACGCCCTTCAGCTCGGCCAGGTTGCGGCTGGCCTGATTCAGTGCCTTGAGGATCGGAGCGGTTTCGAAGCGTTCGGGATCGAGTTCATGCAACGACCGCATCGACATCTCCAGAATGTGTATAAAAACTGCCGATATTTATACACATGCTCGGCGAAATGTTCAATTTCCGGGATTTTGTATGTGTATCCCATGGCCGGCAGAACCTTCGAGCTGTCATGCGCGATCTGCGCGGCTCGGCTGCAAGTAGCTGCGGCTGACCGGAGCAGCTCCGGTCAGCCGCAAGGAAAATTCCGGTCGATTTCTTTCCTTGCGCTGGTCACAAAGGAAAGCGGCTTGCGCCAACTCCACGCGCCCGGCGGCGGCTACCGCTCCGGCCTGAATCGCTCCCACAGCCGCTCGAACCGTTCCGAAAAGGCCCGCACCAGTCGCACATCGTCGGTCACCACCAGATTCTCCTCGTTGCCGGTGCTGGCGCCACGGGTCCAGTTGAAACTGCCGCTGGCCAGGCGCGCGCCGTCGAACAGCGCGAACTTGTGGTGCATGTGGAAGTCGCTGTCGTCCAGCCGCACGTCGATGCCGCGATCGCGCAGGCGGTGTACATCGCTGCCGCTGTCGTGGACCTTGTGGTTGTCGCTGAGGATGCGGACCTTGAGCCCGCGCCGCTGGGCGTCGATCAGCGCTTCGGTCAGGCGATCGTCGGAAATCGTGTAGACGCAGACATCGATGCCGCGCTTCGCGCTGAGACAGAGTTCGCGCAGCTTGCGCAGACAATCCTCGCCCGGCGCGAAGAACGCGCTCGCCTCGACCGCCGGCGGGTCGGCGCTGGCATCCAGCGTCTTCACCACCTGCTCCAGCCAGTGCAGCATCGTCAGCGGCGCCTGATTCTGATCATCCGGACCCGGCTGCGCCCAGCGTTCGCGCACAAGATCGAACGCGCGATTGCGCAGATAGCGCACGCGGTCGCGGCTGAGGCTTCCGCCGAGTTCTCGCAGCTCGAACTTCTCGTCGTCGTCCAGCACCGCATCGGCCGCGCTCTCGCGCAGCAGACGATCCAGCTCCGAAAAATCGGTCTTCGCAGAATCGATCATGTGCTGCTCATCGCTGGGTCTTGCCGAGCAGGCGGTCGGAGAATTCGTCCAGCGCCTGCTTCAACTGCTCCTCGCGCAGCGAGGCCGCCAGTGCAGCATCCTCGGTCGGCGCGGCGCGTCCGCGCTTGGCCGAAGCCTGGGGAGGACTCTGCATCGCGACCGTCTGCGCGGCGATGCGTTCGGCCAGCAGGGTCAACACCTGCTGCAACTGCAACTGCTGTTCGGCGTGACGCTCGAACCAGTCCGGCAGCGGTGCGTTCGCAGGCGTCGACACCTCGATCTCGGCGATGCCCGCAGCGCGCGATTCGCTCAGCCGCTCCGACAGCCGTTCCAGCGCCGCGAGCATCTGCGGCCACGGCGTTTCGTTGTCGCCGCGTGCGGTTTGCGGAACAGGCGCTTCCGGCGATTTCTCGAGCGCGCGCACGCCTTCGACCAGATCATTGAGCTGCGCGACCACGCGTTGGCCGACATCGGCATCGCCGGCGCCCATCGCCTTGTTGCGCATGAAATCGCGCTTGATCTGCGTCCAGCGCGCGATCATCGTCTCGTCCATCACCGCGCGCAGCTCGGCGAGCTTGAGCAGGTTTTCCTCGGCGCCGGTGGTCAACAACTGCGCTTCGCCGGCATAGTGATCGGCGACCAGCTGCTGCAACTCGGCGGCGTTCATCACCGGCGATATCTTTTCCACCAGCTTGTTCATGTTGCGGTAGCTGCCCTGCAGCTTGAACGCGGGCTCGGTGCGGTACTGGTCGGCCTGTGCGGCACTGGCGATGTATTGCTGGTTGACGCGATACACCACGTCGCGCACCTGCATCAACCGTTCCAGCGTAGTTGTTATTTCGTTGATCTCGGCCGCGCTGTAGGCGTGACTCATCGCATTGGCGGAAAATGGTTTGCCTTCGATCTTGTCGACCAGGCGGTACAGATCGGACAGCTCGCGGGTCGCCAACGGCGCCAGTACCGGGTTGGAGGTCAGACAGTTCTCGATGTAGCTGAGCTTGAACGCATCCTCCATGCCGCCGAGCACGTCGCCGAGGTTGTAGATGTCGGCGCGGTTCGCGAGCATGTCCGGGATCTTGAACACTTCGCCGGATTCGGTGTACGGATTGCCGGCCATCGCCACGCAGAACTTCTTGCCGCGCATGTCGTAGGTGCGCGTGCGGCCCTGCCAGACGCCTTCGATGCGACGGGTGCCGTCGCACAGCGAAATGAATTTCTGCAGGAACTCCGGATGCGTGTGCTGGATGTCGTCCACGTACAGCATCACGTTGTTGCCCATCTCCAGCGCGAGATTGAGCTTCTCCAACTCGCGCTTCGAATTGGCGTCCGGCGCCTGCGCGGGATCGAGCGAACGCACTTCGTGGCCCAGCGCGGGGCCGTTGATCTTCATGAAGATCAGGCCCAGCCGGTGCGCCACGTATTCCATCAGCGTGGTCTTGCCGTAGCCGGGCGGCGAAATCAGCATCAGCATGCCCATCAGGTCGCTGCGCTTGTTCTCGCCGACGGTGCCCATCTGCTTGGCGAGGTTGTCGCCGATCACCGACAGATACACGTCGTTGATGAGTTTGTTGCGCACGAACGACGTCAACGGGCGTGGCTTGAACTCCGACAAGCGCAGCGCCTCGCGTTCGCGCGTCACCAGCGCCTGACGCAGACTCTGGCAGCGCCGGACCTGCGGCAGGAAGTGTTCGCGATGGCGGCGCAGGCGTTCGCCGAGATCGTCGACGCCGAGCGACAGCACGCCCTGCACGATCCGCGGATGTTCGCCGAGCAAGCCGCCGACCTCCACGCGCAGATCGGCTTCGCTCACGCGCGACAGCGCCTCGTCGCCGATCAGCAAGAGAGCCACAGCCTCGGGCAGATAATCGATGTAAGCGGCATGCGCCGGATCGGACGCCAGCGCGTCGAACCATTGCGCAGCGAGACGCCAGCGCATCCCGGGCCGGTCGCGCAGCGCGATCAGCGACGCCTGCAACTCATCCCACAGCCGTTCCGCAGTCAGGCGTTGACGCAGCGCGTCGAGCAACTGGCGCGCGTACTTGCTGTAGACGAACGATTGCCGCGGCGCGGCGAGCACCGCGATCAGATAGTCGGCAGCGGCCGCATCCCACGCAGCATCGATCGGCAGCGCCTGCGCATCGGCTTCGGCACGCATCGCCGCGGCGACATCATCGCGCAGGCTCGCAAGACCGCCGCGATGGGCGAAGACGCGATCGATGCCATGCGCGTTGCGAGCGCGATCGGCCCATAGCGCGGCGCCCTCGCGTTCGCACACCAGGGTCCAGAACAGACTCGCCCAGGCGCGCGCCGCAGGTGCATGGGCCAGCAGGCCCGCGCTGTCGCGCAGCGGTAGCAACGCCACCAGCAGCATCGCGGCATCGTGGTCGTGAATGCCCTTCTCGTAACCCTCGCGATAGCGCGGCGCCGCAAAATCGCGCAGCGTGCGCGCCAACAGTTCCGGCTGTTTCGCCTGCTGCCGCAACAGATCGAGACTCAGCCCGTCTGCATTGCGCTCCGCAGCAGCCAAGGCCTCGCCGAGCAGATACTCGCCGCGATACAACTGCGGCGATTCCGATTCGAGCGTGATCTGCCAGAAATCGCGCAGCGCATCGAGTTCGGCATCGCGCACCGGCGCGAAGAATTCTGTGCCGGTCAGATGCAGGATCAAGCCGTCGCCGCGCGGCAGCACGGTCAGGTCGAGTTCCTGGGTGTTGACGCTGAAACGATGGCGCGGACCGAGCTTGATGACGTTGCCGCCTTCCTCGAACAGCTCGCTGCGATCGCGCAGCGCGCGCACCGCCTGATCGCGCACGCCCTTGAGCCGCGCCTCCACATCGTCGGCCTTCACGCTGTCCTTCAGCGCGCGCAGGCGTTCGGCCAGATCGCGCAGCTTGATGATCAGCGGATCGCCGGCGAAGAATGCATTGAGCTCGTCCATGCCCGCGATGCGCGCGGTGCGCCGGCTCAGGCCCTCCAGAATTCGCGCCGCCGCATCCGCCAGCGACTGGCTCTTGCGCTGACGGTCGTCCATCAGCGTCTGTTTGTGCGCTTCGAATGTTTCCAGCAACTCTTCGCGCTTGGCGACGATATCGCCGAGGAACTGTTCGTGTTCGCCGAACTGGCTTTCCAGTTCTTCCAACTGCACCATCAGCCGCGACAGTTCCTGATCGCAACGATCCGGATCGCGCGCCGAAGACAAGGCGCTGGCGATGCTCTGACCGAACAGGGTGAACTGCGCGCCGAACTGCGCGACCGCCTCGCCGCTGCCGAGCGCCTTGCGCCGCTGTTCGGCGCGGGCCTTGGCCTGATTGAGCTTGGCGTAGATTTCGGAAATGGCTTCGACGATGCGGGTGCGCTTGGTGGCGTCGTCCACGCGCAGCGTCGCCATCAGTTCCGACAACATGTCGAGGTCCGACGACAGCGCCTGCATCTGCTGCTGCGGCTCCTGCAACGCAGCGACGCTGCCGGCTTTCTGGGCCAGCGCATCCAGTGTCTGCACGCGCTCCGCGTACGGATGCAGCACCTTGTCGCCGGCCAGGAATTCGCCGGTGGCGACGCCGGTGCGCGCATGCGCTTCCAGCAGTTCCGCCTCCATCGCGTCGATGGCGGCGACATCGACGTAGCGATATTCGCGAATGGTGAGCAGACGCCCGCGCTGCGCGGTGATCGCGTTCAGCGCGTCGACGCAATCCTGCACGCGCTCCCAACTGTCCGGATGCAGCCCGCCGAGCAGCGCGTTCTGGCGCTCGCCCGCGTCGCGCATCGCATCGGCCGACTGCTTGCGGATGCTTTCGACTTTCTCGTATTCGTCCAGCACCGATTCGCTGCTGGCGACGATCTCGCGCAGCAGCGGCGCCAGCCCGGCGCAATGCCGGTCTTCGATCCAGTGATACTGATCGAACAGTCTGCGCGTGGTCTGGGTCAACAACTGATAGCGCTGCGAGCTGGCGTCGGTGCCGTCGATTCCGCGCGCGAGGCTCAGCAATTCCGAAATGCCGCGAACCAGATCCGGATTGCCGATCCTGCCCATGAACGTGTTGCCGGGCGGCTGGCGCACGGCATAGTCGTCATCCGCGAACGGCGTCTGCCAGACCTGCATCGGATGGACGCGGGTCGGCTCGCTGCTCTGCGCGCTGAAAATCACCATCCGCCCGTCTTCGAGTCGCGCGTAGCCGTGACCGATCACCGGTGGCTGCATGCTGCGCTGGATCATGTTGTAGACGAACAGCGCGATCCTGCCGTCGAGCGGTTCGTAGAACAGATACAGTACATCTTCGCCGTTGGGCGAACGGATCGTGCGCTTGAAGCGCATGCCCTGCACGGCCTGATCGAAGGTGCGGGTTTCGCCGTTCTGCAGCATGTAGCCGCCGGGAAACACGATGCCGTGATCTTCCGGCAACTGCACGCAGGCCTGACCGATCGCGTCGATGCGATGCACTCTGCGCGACAGCGTGTTGTAGGCCAGATGTCGCCATTCGCTCTCGCGATAAGGCAATACGCGCAGCAGGATCAGACTGCCCAGACGCGCGAAATCGATCTGCGCATCGTCGAGCGACTGGGTTTGATCGTCCACCGGTTCGCGGTAGATGCCCAACCCATCCTCGGTGTTGTTCTCGATCTTGACGGTGAGATCGCCGCCGGTCGTTTCCACGAACACGGTGTCGAGAATATTGAGATGCGGGTGACGGCCATTGACCGCCAGCTCGCGTGTGGCGCGCGTCCACTCGAAATCGTAGGGCGCCGGCAGCGCGATGTCGCGCTCACCGCGATTGTCGATATAACGCACCGCGCCATCGGTTTCGATCTGCCAGCGGAAGACGCGGACATCCTCGATCCGCTCGCCGATCTGGAAACCCGCCAGCAACTTGCTGTCGCGTACGACCAGTTGCAGCAAACGCGAATCCTTGTAATAGGCCTGAAGCTCGTTGAACTCCTTGACGAAGTTCGCATCGCCCAGGAAGCTCGCCGCCGCATCCACCGGCGTGACGTCGTACCCTTCCGCGCCTTCGACCAGTCGATACAGCGAGAAGATGTCCTCGACCCGGGTTTCTTTCTTCAGACCGATGAAGACGTTGTAGCCGAACAGCAGACAGTCGCCGACCTGGACGATATCGCGCGCGACGCAGTTGTTTTCGGTGCGGATGCGCAGACGGCCGATCACCTCCATCCGGCTGCTGCCGAACTCTTCCAGGCGCTGCGCGTTCAACGCCTCGGCGATGCCGCGCAGCTGCTGGCCCTGATCGGTCAGACGACGACGCAGGACTTCGTAAGCGCCGCCTTCGGCGACTGCCTTGTCGACCAGCTTCTCGTTCGGGCCGCCGGCATCCGTCGTCTGCGCCGAGGTTGGGGTGTGCTCCGACATCGCTTTTTATCCTGCTCGTAGCCGCATGCTCGAAAGCGGCGTGCTGTGCGTCGCGCCGGTCGTGTGGGACCGGCGCATCATTGCCTTGCTGCGTTGTCTGATGTCAGGCGTGCGTCAGGCGTCTTCGGCCTGCACCGGGACCTTGGCCGGGACTTCTTTACCGGGCACGTCCTTGCCACCCAGCGACAGCAGCTTCTGCAGCACTTCCTGCACGACCGGGCTCTTGCCGGCGAAGCCTTCGACAGCCTTGCCCACCGACAGCGCCTTGGCGAAGGAATCGAAGAACGCGCCTTCGCCGCCGACGATATCGATGTTCGCCTTGGACAGCGCCGCGGACAGCACTTCGGCCTGCTCGCGCGCGATGTCCTTGTTGGCTGCGATCGATGCGATCGCCTGCTCGAAGCTCTTTTCCAGCTGCATGCGGAACTCTTCGTGCGCACGCGCCTGATCGCTCAGCGAACCCAGCGCCGCGAACTTCTCGGTCAGGCCTTCCGCTTCGGAACGATACTTCTCGCGCAGCACTTCGGCCTCGGACAGTCCGCGATCCTTGGTGACCTTGGCCTGCGCGGTGCCGAGTTGTTCTTCGCCGCGCGCCTGGGCGCTGAGATTTTCTTCCAGCACCTTGGCCTGGGCCAGTCCCTTGTCCTGCGTGCCCTTGGCCTCGGCGGCCATGGTTTCCGCGACCACGCGCGCCTTGACCATGCCCTCTTTTTCGAGCGCCACAGCGGTGACTTCACGCACGCGCGCATCGGCGAGACCCGGCGCCGCGCGCTCGGCTTCGATGCCTTCGGCCATACGCTTCTTGGCGTCCGCGTGCTTGCCGGCCGCTTCGAGTTCCGCCTGCGCGGTCACCGTCATCTCCACGGCTTTGTGCTTCGACGAGGTTTCGTCGGCTTCCGCCTGCTTGACCTGACGCACCAGCTCTTCCTCGGCCTTGGCCTGCGCAGCGATGATCTTGACCTGCTTCGAACGGTCGGCTTCGGAGACTTCGCGCACTTCCTTGATCCGCTCTTCTTCCTGAGCGACGGATTTCTCGACGATGATGCGGTCGCGGATCACATTGGCGATGTCCTTGCGCTGGATTTCCAACGCCTTTTCCTTGTCGATCCGCTGCAGTTCGACTTCGCGCTCGCGCGAGACGATTTCGAGATCCTTGGCGCGATGCACCTTCTCGACTTCGATCACCACTGCGCGCTGACGGTTCTGCTCGGCGACTTCGACTTCGCGCATGCGGTTCTGTTCGCGGATGTCCAGCGTCTCCTGTGTGGTGATGCGCGCCTGCTCGGATTTCAGGCGCTCTTCTTCCTGCACTTTCGCAGTCTCGGCCTGCTCGCGCGCCTGGATCGTCGCGATTTCGCGCTTCTGCCGCGCCTCGGCATCGGCCTGCTGGCGTTCCAACGCGAGCATCGCTTCGCGGGTTTCGACATTCTTCTTGGTGATAGCGAGCTGTTCGTTGCGCTCCAGCTCGTTGGTGATCACGTTCTGCGCGGCGGTCAGTTCGGTGATCTTGCGGATACCTTCGGCGTCGAGGATGTTGCTCGGGTCCAAGGATGCCTTGGAGGTCTGCTCGAGATAGTCGATGGCCACGTCTTCCAGCACGTAACCGTTGAGATCGTTGCCGATCACCTCGACGATGCGGTCGCGAAATTCTTGGCGGTTCTCGAACAGCTTCACGAAGTCGATCTGCTTGCCGACCGTCTTCAGCGCTTCGGAGAACTTGGCGTTGAACAATTCGTTCACCGCGGCCTTGTCGGATGCGCGCTCGGCGCCGATGGCCTTGGCGACCTTCAGCACGTCCTGCGCGGTTTCGTTGACGCGCAGATAGAACGCGACGGTGATGTCGGCGCGCATGTTGTCGCGACAGATCAGGCCGTCCTTGCCGCGGCGATCCACTTCGAGGGTGATGAGCGAAATCTTCATCAGCTCCTTCTTGTAGATCACCGGATACACGATCGCACCGGTGAAATGCACTTTCGGCGACGACGACAGATCGTTGACGATCAGCGCGGTACCCTGCGGCACTTTGTTGTAGAAGGCCTTGAACATCCCCAGGACGCCCAACAAGAAGACGATCACGGCACCAGCCGTGACCACTACGCCAATGAGACCTGCATCTGCCATAACACTCTCTCCCTCGTCGAAACATGAATCACACCCGGCACGCATCGCGGCCGGACACTTGATCTTCGTTGAACCGTCTACAGTCGCTCGAACTCTTCGCCCGAGATCACCCGGTAGGCGTTCTGTTGCTCCAGATATTCGATCAGCACCACACGGTCGCCGCGCACGAACTGACCGGAGTTTTCGGCGCGCACCTGCAGGATCAACCCCGCGCCGCCGTCTTCGAGCCACACTTGCCCATGGGTTCTGGTGACCTCCGGGCTGCGGACTTCGGCGTAACGGCCGAGCATCGGTCGCTGCGATACCGGCGCGAAGCGACGCAGCATGCGCCGCACCGGCGTCAACACGATGCGCGCGACCGGGATCGACAACAGCAGCCCGCCGACAGCGGTGGCGATGTCGGCGACCATGCCGAACGCCCCGAGTTTCACCCGGCTCAATACGTGCAGATCGAAGAAGTAGCAGAACGCCCAGCCGACGATGGCGATGATGGTGATGACCACCATGATCGGCACACCGTGCAGACCGAATTTCATCAGCAGGCCGCTCATGCCGCCGTGCTCGGTGCCATGACCATCGTGCGCATGATGCGCATGTGCGCCGTGCGCGCCGTGCGCACCATGCAGTCCGTCCGTGCCGAGATGGTCCGGCATCAGGCCATCGAGCGTATCGATTTCGAGGATGCCCAGCGCCGACAGCAGCCAATGCACCGTCACCACGCACAGCAATACGCTGTAGACCGCGGTCGGAAACGATGTCGCGACGCTCAGAAATTCATCCATCCCCATGCTCCCCGTCGGCGCCGCGAAGGCGCCCGTGTCGATCATTCAAGCGTCGTGTTGTTTCTTGAGCCGCGACAGCACCGCTTCGGTGCGGTCTTCCTCAGCGATGATGCCGGCCCGGCGCAGCTTGGCATCCAGCGCATCGTCGCCGATGTCGTCGCTCATCGTCTCGGCCGCTTCAAGCTGCGCGCCGCGTTCGGCCTGGCGCCGCTTGATGCGTTCCAGCGAATCCAGCGCCGTGCGCACGCGCACATCCGAGCCTTCGCGACGGTTGGCCACCGCGGTTTGCGCGCGCTGCACGTTCTCGGTCGCGCGCACGGTATCCACCTGCTGCTTCAAACGATTGATCGTCGCTTCCAGCTGCGCGGCTACTTTGCGCAGATGGGCGATGCCCATCGCGTATTCCTGTGCCTGGCTATCGTGACCGTCGCGCTCGATTTCGAGCAGCGAGATCTTCGCGGCGATCTCGCGCACCAGCGCGTCCTCGCCCGACTTCAACGCTTTCAGCGCATAGCCTTCGTATTCTTCGAGTCTGGCGTTCGCCGCGGCCAGCCGCTCTTGCGCCACTTTGCAGCGCGCCATCGTCTCGGCCAGCATCGCGCGCACTCGGTGCAGTTCGGCGTCGTTGTCGCGGATTTCCTGATCGAGAATGCGCAGCGCCTGACTCTCGGCGATCGCTTCGCCCAATTCGTTGACGCCGCCGCGCACGGCGGTCACCAGCCGACGCCAAAGCGCCGAGGTTTCGGGGATTTCTGTGTGCGCCGTCGTATCCGCCTGCGTTTTGCGACGACCGCCGGGCTGGCTTTTCGTAGTCATGCGGCCACCTGCAGATGCCATTCGTAGGCTTCGGTGGCGCGGATCACGTTGTCGGCCAGAGTTTCGATCTCGAACATCACGTCGGGCAGCGACGATGCGGCGCTGAGCGCGCCGAACATGATGTAGACCGCTTCGCCGTCGATGGTTTCGATGCCCAGCGTCGACAGCGGAAACAGCCTGTGCGTGCGCAGCAGTTCTTCGTTGAAGCGCGCCGCGTCGCGCACCTGCGACACCGGCCACATCATGGCTTCGACCACGATCTGGCGGCCGACCACCGCCATGAACAGCGGCAGGTCGCCGTAGTCGTGCATGGTCAGGTACAGGCCGGGCTCGGCGCCATCGATCAGTTCGACCGAGATCGCGGCGTCGCGCACGCCGTCGGACGCCGCGAGCGCGGCGTGCAGCGCGTGCGCCGTCCACAGCGGAGAAGACTGCATCGACATGCCGGACATGAGCTGCTCCCGTTCTTTTTCCTGCCCCACGCGCCCCGCCTGCGGGGTTTCGTCCCGAGGCTGGCGCATCCGCCGTTCGATCGCCGCCAGTTCGTCGGCGTATTCGGACAGCACCCACAACTCTTTTTTGATCAACCCCTGCTCGCGCAGGCGCTCGCGGTGGCGGCGCTGGTAGTAGGCGGAGGATCGGCGTTCCATGCACGTACGGTAAATGTCACATGTGATGACTGTCAATCGATCACATGTGATGTCCGACGAACGGTCTGCAGCATCGGCACAGCTTCACTGGCCCCACAAACGAAAACCCCGGCCGGAGCCGGGGTTTCGGGTGACACACGGAAGCGCAGTCCGCGGGATCAGGCGCTCAGCCCATGCTGTTGGCGGGCCTGATCGATGCGCGCCTGGACGTCCGGGTCGACGCCATCGCGTTCGGCGCGGGTCAGGATGTTGCCAAGGACGCGCTTCTCGTCTTCGTCGACCACGGCGTCGCGCAGCGCTAGCGCCAGCAGCTTTTCGAGTTCGGCAAGGTCGAGGCGGCCGTCGTCGCTGAACACGTGGATGGAAGCGACGGCGATTTCGTGGTGGCTCGGAAGTTTCGACATGGGCTGTCCTTGGGCAAGGCGGGCTGCAACGAAAACCCCCGGCCAGGGCCGGGGGCTGGGTGTTCGACTTTACCGACGGCCGGAGCCGTGGGGAAGCTTGCTTACCAGACGACTGCTTACCAGACCACTTCGGCCATCGAGCAGTTCAGGCCGGAGCCGATGCCGAGCAGAGCAACCCGGTCGCCCTTCTTCAGGCGGCCCATCTCGCGCAGCTTGCTGAGCACGATCGGCACCGAGGCCGGGCCGATGTTGCCGTGTTCGCCGAAGATGGTCAGGACTTTCTTGGGATCGATGCCGAAGGCGTCGAGCATGGCCTGGGTGTGGACCTTGCTGACCTGATGGATGACGAATTCGTCCATTTCCTCGACGGCCCAGCCCAGCGCCAGCTTGGCGGCGGCGAAGGTCTTGGCGGCCAGCTTCATGCCTTCGATCAGCAGGGTCTTGGTGTCGGTGACCATGCGGTCGAGGTTGCCGCGGCAGAGGCCGTTCCACTGGGTCGCGGCGCGGCTCACGCCGCCGCGATAGCGCGGCGCGCCGGGGGCCAGTTCGGCGCGGGCGAGGACCATGCCGGCGGCGCCGCAGCCCAGGGTGAGCGTGGCCATTTCATTGCGGAACTCTTCTTCGGTGAGGTCCGGGCTGGCCATGCGCGCAAGGGTCTTCTCGTAGACGAGATTGGCGGTTTCGCCATCGACGATCAGGGCGTAGTCGATCTCGCCGCGTTCGATCATGCGGCTGGCGATGTCCATGCCGTTGAGGAAGGCGAGGCAGGCGTTGGCCACGTCGAAGTTCTGGCACGTGTCGGACAGGCCGAGGTTGCCGCTGACGATGCTGGCCGTGGACGGCTCGAGGTAATCGCGACTGACCGAGGTATTCACCAATAGGCCGATCCGCGAGGGATCGATGCCGGCATCGGCCAGCGCCTTCACGCCGGCGAGGGTGGCGGCGTCGGACGCTTCCACGCCGTCGTCCCACAGCCGGCGGGAACGGATGCCGGCGATATCTTCGAGCACGTTCGCCTTGATGCCGAGACGATCGAGGGTCGGCTTGAGCCGGGCGTTGATCTCGGCGGAGGTCAGTTGGCGCGGAGCATCGATGTGCGCCAGACCGGCGATCGCGACGTGTTGAAACAGCATGAGGTATTCAGCCGTAAAACAGACAGGAACCGTATAGGTTACCGGCTTCCATGCCCCAGCGCATGCAAAAAGAGCGCCGATGGTCGCAATTCACCGAATCTGGGCGCAGATTCGCGATTCGGTGGCCCCGAATCGCTGTAACTCCCTGAAGCCTGGCTCCAGAACCGCCTCAGGACGCTTCTCCTCCGCCGCCCGGGTTACCGGGCGCAGCGCCAGGCGATGAACCGCTGTTCACCCGACACCGGCGGCGCGACCGGTTGCACAGTATCGGCGCCCAGACCGGGAGCCTCGTTGCGCGCCAGCGTTTCCAGTTCGTCGCGGACCTTGAGCTGATTGCGATCGTAGAAGGCGATGCTGTCTTTGACCGACACCTCGACTTCGCCGCGCCGTTCGCAGCCGGACGGCGCCTGTTCGACCACCCGCACCTTCGATGCGCCGGGCGCCATGTGGACCCAGGTGCAGGCGGTAGCGGTGACGGTCAGAACGACGACGACTGTGCGGGAAGCGGCAGTACGCAAACGTGGAATCCGCGACGGCATGATTCGGTACTCCTGAAAAAACGATGCCCGCCATCATGGCGGGCATCGACTGAGCGGGGCAACAACCCGGACTTGAATCCGGACTTACTTCTTCACGGCCTTCCCATCGGCATCGACGATGAACACTTCGCCGACCTTCAGCGCGCGCACCGGCTTTTCGATCTGCTTCAGGTCGCCGACCACGACCCAGGTCAGAGCGTTCGGATCGAAGGTCGCCGCGGCGGCTTTCACCTGCTCCGTGGTGAGACCTTCGATCTCGGCCTTGCGCTGGAACACGTAGTCGTCGGAACGACCGAAGCGGACGATGCCGCCAAGGGTGCCGAGCACGGCGCCCGCGGTTTCGTACGAGCCCGGCAGGCCGCGGATTTCGGTGGACTGGATCTTGGACACTTCTTCCGGCTTCGGCGGGGTTTTGCCGGTCGCGTATTCGGTGATCTCGCGACGCATCTCGCTCAGCGATTCGGCGGTCTTGTCGATCTGCACCGCGGCGAAGGCCATCCACGGACGCTGACCCATCGCGCTGGACGTGCTGCTGTAGGAACCGTAGGCCCAGTGCTTGTCTTCGCGCAGATTCATGTTCAGACGCGAGGAGAATTCGCCGCCGAGCACCGCGTTGGCGATGTCGAACTTCACCGCGCCGGCATCCTTGGTGGAAGGCACCAGTTGGCCGACATAGATGTTGGCCTGCACCGCGCCCGGCTGGTCGATCAGATACACGCGCGGTTTGCGCGGGGTCGCGACGGCGGGAATCGCGCCGTTGCCGACGACGTCGCCGCCGCCCACCGCCCAGTCGCCGAAGTGCTTCTCCAGCACCGGAACGAGCTCTTTGAGCGTGGTGTCGCCGACCACCAGCAGGGTCGCGTTGTCCGGGCGCACCCAATTCGCGTGATAGGCCTGCAGATCGTCGCGGTTGAGCGCACCGATGGACGCTTCGGTGCCGGAACCGCTGAACGGAATGGCGTAGGGATGGCCTTCGCCGTAAAGCAGCGGCGGCAGCACGCGCATCGCCGCGCCGTTGGGACGCGCCTTTTCCTGGGCGATGCCGGCGATCCAGTTGGCCTTCACGCGGTCGACTTCGTTCTTGTCGAAGCGCGGGCGGCGCACCATGTCGGCGAACAGCGCCACCGACGGATCGAGGTTCTGCTTCAGCGCGGACAGGCTGGCGGCGGCGCCGTCGAGGCTGGCGCCGGCGCTGAGGTTGGCGCCCAGCGATTCGGCGCGGTTGCCGAAGGCGATAGCGTCGTAGTCGCCGGCGCCTTCGTCCAGCATGCCCATCGCGAAGCTCGACGTGCCGAGCTTGGCGCTCTGGTCGGCCGCGTAACCGCCGCCGAACATGTAGCTCATCTGCACCACCGGCACGCCCTTGCGCTCGGCGAGGATGAGGGTGGTGCCGTTCTTGAGGGTGGCGCGCTGCAGCGACGGGAACTTCAGTTCCGGGAACTGGGTGATGACCGGCACGCCAGTGCTGCGGTCGACCGTGCTGGCGGTGGTTCTGTATTTCTTGTCCACCGCAGGCAGGACCAGCGCCGCCGGCGTAACCGCGGCATCTTCGGGCAGCGCTTTGCGCTCGCCCGGCGTCACCACCAGGGTGTGGCTGCCCTTGCCCGCGCCCAGCCAGGCGTTGCCGGCGGCCTTGAGGTTGACGATGGTGGCGCCGTTGATGGTTTTCAGACTGTCGCGGAAGCAGCCGGGGTTGCCGGTGTAGACCGTGCATTCGGCGAGCACGTCGGCCTTGCCGCCGAAGCCGCCGATGCGCTCCACGCCGCGGATGAAGCCGCCCTTGGTCACGGCCCGGGCCTGATCCACTTCGATCTGGGTCGGGCCGTCGCGCAGCAGGGCTTTCAGTTCTTCATCGATCGCCGCTTCGACCTTGGCCGGGTCCACGCCCTGCTTCACGGTGGCGCTGATCATGAAATTCGAGCTGAGCTGGGAATAGTCGGCGCTGGCGCTGACGTTATCGACCAGCTTGTCGCGGAAGAACAGGCGCTGGTCGAGGCGCGAGGCGCGGCTGCCGCCCAGCACCTGGGCGAATAGCTGCAGGCGGTCGATATCGACGGTGCCGGCCTGCGCCACGTTCCACACGCGGATGATCCGCGCCTGCGGCACCTTGTCGCTGAGCGCGGAACGGGAGTCGCTCGCCAGCGGCGAGACATCGACCTTCGGCTGCGCCATGGTCGGGCTGGCGGGGATGTGGCCGAAGTATTTCGTGGCCTTCGCCTTGGCGGTGGCCAGGTCGATGTCGCCGGCCAGCACCAGCACCGCGTTGTTCGGGCCGTACCAGGTGCGGAACCAGTTCTTCACGTCGTCCAGCGAGGCCGCGTTGAGGTCGGCCATCGAGCCGATCACGCTGTGGTTGTAGGGATGGCCTTTCGGATACATGGCCTTGCCGAGCAATTCCCAGACCTGGCCGTAGGGCTGATTTTCGCCCTGGCGCTTCTCGTTCTGGACCACGCCGCGCTGTTCGTCCAGGGTCGCCTGGTCGATCGCGCCGAGCAGATGGCCCATGCGGTCGGATTCCATCCACAGCGCCATGTCCAGCGCGGTGGTCGGGACGTTCTCGAAATAGTTGGTGCGGTCCTGATTGGTGGTGCCGTTCTGGTCGGTGGCGCCGGCCAGCTCGAAGGGCTCGAAGAATTCGCCCGGGTTGTTTTCGGAACCGTTGAACATCAGGTGCTCGAACAGATGCGCGAAGCCGCTGCGCCCGGCCGGTTCGTCCTTGCTGCCCACGTGGTACCAGATGTTCACCGCCACGATCGGCGCCTTGCGGTCGGTATGCACGATCACGCGCAGACCGTTGGGCAAGGTGAACTGCTGGTACGGAATGTCGACATCGGCGCTGCGCGCGGCCTTGGATTGCGCCTGGGCTTCGATCGGCACCAGAGACAGACTGCCGCCGAGGGCAACGGTCAGCGAAAGCGCGAGCAGGCCGTGCTTGAGCACAGGCAGACGCGGGCAGGCGATGGGCATGCGGAACTCCTGGAACGTTATATAGAAGGAAAGAATGGTCGGGGCGCCGAAGGCGGTCGGGCCTGCTTGGACAGCACGGTCGGAGCCGCCTGTCCGGCGTTGTCCGAACGGCACTTGGACAGCATTTGGCCGGCGTAGCATGCTAGCGGCCCAGCCCGGGCATGGCACTAGGCCACAAGTCCCACCCGGCGCCGCACCCGCCCCGGTCGCACACCCCGCCTCTGCATGGAGCTGCTCGCATGGCCAAGCTCTGCCTCGTCACCGGCGCCAACCGCGGGATCGGTCTGGAATTCGTCCGCCAACTGCTGGCCCGCGGCGACCGGGTGGTCGCCACCTGCCGCCATCCGGGCAAGGCCTCTGCCCTCAACACCCTGACCGGCGAGTACCCGGGCCGCCTGCACGTGCTGCCGCTGGACGTGGCCAGCGAGAAATCCCGGGCCGAGCTGGTCCGCGAACTGCCCCTGGTCTGCGGCGATGCTGTCGAAAAGCCGGCCATCGACCTGCTGATCAACAACGCCGGCGTGCTGCACTCGGGCGAACGCTTCGGCCAACTATCCGCCGCGCACCTGGACGACAGTTTCCGCACCAACGCCAGCGGCCCGCTGCTGCTGACCGAGGCGCTGGCGCCCACACTGTCCGACGGCGCCACGGTGGCGAACGTGTCGTCCACCCTGGGCTCGATCGCCAACACCGGCCAGTTCGGCACGCCCAGCTACAACATCAGCAAGGCGGCGCAGAACATGGCCAGCGTGCTGCTGGCCCACGCGCTGCGCGGCCGCGAGATCCGCGTGATCGCCCTGCACCCGGGCTGGGTGCAGACCGAGATGGGCGGCGACGGCGCGCAGATCACGGCCACGACATCGGTCGCCGGCCTGCTGCGGGTGATCGACGGCCTGACCCTGGACGACAGCGGGCGCTTCCTCGACTGGCAGGGCCAGACCCAGCCCTGGTAGTCGCGACCGCACCTTTTCATTCCCGAAGCCCCTGGAGGTCTCACATGCGTATCCTGGCTCCGCTGCTGCTCGCACTCGCCGCCACCGCCTGCGGCTCGGTCGAATACCGCGACACCAACGCGGCGGTCGACGCCGACCCGCTGTGTACCAGCCAGCCGGACCGCCCGAACGAAGCCGTCTCGGAACGCTGCAAACGCCAGACCAGCACCACCTACTCCACCGGCAAACCCAAGGAGGAGCCGCTGGACCTGAGCGGCAAATCGCGCAGGGAACAAGACCCGCGTTGAACCGGAGGCTGCGCATCCGCGGGCGGACCATGCCCGTATCCTTGCGCATGACCTCGACCTTGCCCGTTCTGCTGCTGTGCGCACTCATCGCTGCGCCCGCCCAAGCCGCGCTGGTCTCGGTCGAAGGCCACGCCCGCGACCCGAAGAGCGACCGCCTGCTCTATCGCGAAGAACACCTGTTGCGCCAGGAAGGCGAACGCCCGGTCGAACGGCTGGTGCTGTACCGCTGCCCCGACGGCGTGGCGTTCGCGCGCAAACGCATCGACTACCGCAGTTCGGCGATCGCGCCGGAGTTCGAACTGGTCGATGCGCGCGGTTATCGCGAAGGCCTGCGCCGCGAGGGCGGCCAGACGATGATCTGGGCCGGCGCCAAACCGCCGCGGCCGCTGCGCAAGTCCGACGGCCCGCTGGTGGCGGACGCCGGCTTCGACGAATTCCTGCGCCAGTCCTGGTCGCAGTTGGGTGCGGGAAAATCGCGGCCGCTGGCGTTCGTGGTGCCGTCGTTCGGACGCAGCCTGGCGTTCGAGGTCCGCGGCCTCGGCCGACGCGGCAGCGGCGATGCCGCGGTGCAGCGATTCGAACTGCGTCTCGAAGGCCTGCTCGGGAAAGTGACCTCACCCATCTCGGTCGAGTACACCACCACCGACCGGCGCCTGCGCCGCTTCGCGGGACTCACCAACGTGCGCGACGGCCGCGGCGACCAGATCGAAGCGCGGATCGATTTCCCGGACGCGCCGCAGACGGCCGAGGCGCAGCGCTGGCAGACGGCGGCGGCAGTGCCGCTGGCGGCGTGCAAGCTGGGTCGCTGACGCGAAGGACGCGCCGGTCGCTGGCACAATGACGCACATGTTCGACGTCATTCTCTATCAGCCCGAAATCCCGCCGAATACCGGCAACGTCATCCGCCTGTGCGCGAACACCGGTGCGCGTTTGCACTTGATCCGGCCGCTCGGATTCACGCTCGAGGATGCGCAACTGCGCCGCGCCGGGCTGGATTACCACGAGTACGCCGAACTGCGCGTTCACGATTCGCTGGACGCGGCAGTTGCGGCGATCGCCGAAGCCAACGCCGCGCCGCCGCGGTTGTTCGCACTGAGCACGCGCAACGCCACGCGCTACGACCGGGTCGCGTTCGCGCCCGGCGATGCCTTCCTGTTCGGGCCGGAAACCCGCGGCCTGCCCGAAGATGTACTGACATCCATTCCCGACGGACAACGGCTGCGCCTGCCGATGCGCCCCGACAACCGCAGTCTCAATCTGTCGAATGCGGTGGCGGTAGTCGTGTTCGAGGCTTGGCGACAGCAGGGTTTCGCCGGCGCGTCGGCGTAGGATTCTCCCACTCACCCGTTCGTCAGAGGTCTCCGCCCATGTCAAAAGTCCCGGATCAAAGCGCCAAGGATTTCGACCCCGAAGTGCTGCGGCTGTTCGACCAGTACGTCCACGGCGCGATCGACCGTCGCGGGTTCCTGATCGGCGCGGCGCGATTCGCGGTCGGCGCCACCACCGCCGCCGGACTGCTCGCGGCGCTCAGCCCGCAGTTCGCCGCGGCGCAGGAAGTCGCCGGCGACGATAAGCGACTGGTCACCGAGTACGTCGAATTCCCGTCGCCGCAGGGCTACGGCACCGCGCGCGGTTATCTGGTGAAGCCGGCGAAGATCCGCAAGCCATTGCCGGTGGTGCTGGTGGTCCACGAGAACCGGGGCCTGAATCCGCATATCGAAGACATCGCGCGCCGGCTTGCGCTGGAAAACTTCATCGCCTTCGCGCCCGACGCGCTGTTTCCGCTGGGCGGCTATCCCGGCGAGGAAGACGCCGCGCGCACGCTGTTCGGAAAACTCGATCAGAGCAAGACCCGCGAGGACTTCATCGCGGCCGCCGACATGCTGCGCGGTATCGAGCACGGCAACGGGCGATTGGGCGTGGTCGGATTCTGCTACGGCGGCGGCATGGCCAACTTCCTCGCCACGCGCCTGCCCTGGCTGGACGCGGCCGCGCCGTTCTACGGCAGCGCCGCGCCGCTGGAAGACGTGCCGAAGATCAAGGCCGAACTGCTGGTGGTGCTGGCCGACAACGACGAACGCATCAATACCGCGTGGCCGGCCTACGAAACCGCACTGAAAGCCGCGGACGTTCGCTACACGCTGCTGCGTCCGCCCGGCACCCAACACGGCTTCAACAACAACACCACGCCGCGCTACGACGCCGATGCCGCGCGCGATGCGTGGGACAGCACCCTCAAACTGTTCGAACGTCGCCTGCGCAACCCGCGCAAGGATTGATCGCAAAAATTACGCCCGCAGAAACGACGGGGGCGGCCTGCAGCCGCCCCCGTCGCGCGATGACTATCGTCTCGCCGCTACTGCCGTTTGCCTGACGGCTTACTTCTTCGGCCTGGCCTTGCCGTCGCCGTTCATGGCCAGATACTTTTTATACTCTTCGCCGGTCAGCGCGCCGTCGGCATTGGTGTCGGCCGTGTCGAACACCGCTTCCAGCGTCGGGATCGGCGCGGCCTCGGTCTTGTCGAGATTGCCGTCCTTGTTCACGTCGAGATCGGCCCACGTTTTCTTGCCGGGCTCGGCCGGCGTTGCGGGGGTGGCCGGTGTCGCCGGCTGCGACTGCGCGGCCTGCGCCTGGTCGGTGGTCGGCGGGGTGTCCTGTGCGAAAGCGGCCGGAGCGGCGATCGCGGCAACGAGGGCCAACAGGCCCGTCAAACGAAGTTCGGAAGTCTTGGTCATTACGTATTCTCCTGATCTGCATGAAGGAAGGATCGATGCGTCATTCACTTCGACCGGGGCCTACGATGCAATCGCCGCAATGAATCGATGCCGTGCCGCGAACGCGCGCGCAACACGGTGTTAACCACTCGCCGGAAAGATCACGCTAGGCGGCATCGCCGATCCACGGTATCGCGGGGCATTCGCGGGATAAACTGAATGCCCATGCGCGCGTAATTCGCTGAACGCAACACAACCTTTACGAAATCGCCGCGCAACGGAAGCGGCGCGCGATGCATCCGCCATGCATTGCGATGAGTGCAGCATCGTCGAATGCGACGGACGTCACGCGCATCACAACACCGAGAGCGCGCGCTCGATCTCTTCCTTCGATGTCGGCCGCACCACGCGCGCCAATTCCTCGCCATCGCGCAGCACCAGCACGCTCGGCCACAGCTTGATCCGGTACGAACGTCCCAGCGGCTTCCCGGAGCCGTCTTCGATCTTCAGATGCCGCACGTCGTCGCGCGCCGACAGCGCGGCTTCCAACAGCGGCTGCGCAGCGATGCAGTGCGGGCACCACGGTGCGCCGAATTCCAGCACGGTGGCACCGCGCAGCGCATCGACATCGGCGCGGGCGGGTTCCTGTTCCAGATGCTGCGATACATAGGTCATGGGTGATTCCTCCATCGTTGTGTCGTCAGAACTGTCAATACATCGGCCTGTTTTTCCGCTGCCTTCGCACGGTACAACGCGAGGTCGGCGCGCTTCAATACATCAATTCTCGCCGTCCGTGCGCGCGCGAAGCATGAACGGCAAGTCTTCGCGCGTTGCGGATGAGAGACGCGTTACGCTGCGCTAACAACGCACGGCGTAGGCTTCAATACGTGCTCCGACGCAACGTCGCAGCATTTTCCGGATGCGCCGCAACTCCCCACACTCTCCGCGCCCGGTACTTGTTTCCGTCATTGGCCCTGTCTCCATCGACAGCATCTCCCATCGACGGGATTCGCGGCAACAGCCGCCTTCGACCTGCGCGGATCGCCGTTTGCGAAACAGCGCGGATCGCTTCATCGAGAACACTACACATGAATACTCAGACCACCACTGCGCAGAACGGCGCCAAAAGCACCAGCCAGGACAAGAACCTCCTCGACACCGCCGCCGCCAACGGCTCCTTCGGCACCTTCGCCAAGGCCGTGGAACAGGCCGGACTGAGCGAAACCCTGCGCGGCACCGGACCGTTCACCGTCTTCGCGCCGACCGACGCCGCATTCGCCAAACTGCCGGCCGGCAAGCTCGATACGCTGATGAAGCCGGAAAACAAGGATGAACTGGCCTCGATCCTGAAGTATCACGTGGTCACCGGCCGCAAGAGCACGGCCGACATCGGCAAGTGGGAATCCGCCAAGACCATCAACGGTCAGTCCGCGCCGATCAAAATGGCCGAAGGCAAGTTCACCATCGACGGCGCCAACGTCACCAGCGGCGACATCAACTCCAGCAACGGTCTGATCCACGGCATCGACAAGGTCAATCTGCCGACCGCCGCCGTCTGACGCACCTCTGTTCGACCGATTCAGTTATTCGCAACACGACGGCAGGGTTCGCCCTGCCGTTTCTGCGTCCGCGTTCCGGAAATGCCGCACGTCAGAACTGGCCGCGCTCGGTGCCTGCCTGCCAGCGCGCCGGATCCGGCCTCCAGTCGCCCGCGCCCAGCACCCGGATGACGAGGTGCTCCAGCGGATAACCCAGCCAGTGCTCGGCGGACACGCCCGCATCGCGCAGGTCGGCATCCAGCACGAACGCGCGGAACGCATCCTCGCCGCGCGCGGCGACCCCGGTGATGCGCTGCGCGAGATCGTAGGACAGCATATTGCCGTCGTCGCTGCGCAGGAACGATTTTCCCGACCAGAATTCCTGGATGGTGTCGGCGTTCCAGAACGCCGCGTGCTTGGCTTTGATCTCGTTCGGGTGATACAGCGAGCGCCGCGGATCGGCGAGCTGCGGAAAGATCGCTTCCTCGGTATTCACCGCGAGTCCTTCGTTGAGCCAGGCCGGAATCGGCAGATGCGAGACCAGGCAATGGGTCAACTCATGCGCGATCACCGGCTGCATATGTTCCATTTCGCCTTCGAACAGCGCGAAATGGCCATAGCCATGGTGGATGAACATGCCCGACGACATCGCATATTCGCCGCCGTCGTCGGGATAGTAGTGCGCGATGTAGTCGTAGTATTCGTCCTCGCTGGCGAACACCACGACCACATGTTTCCCGCCGCTGCGCTCGGTCGCGATATCGAGCAGGTTGCTCGCGATGCGGCGACGCAGCGACTGGCAGAACTGCATGAATACCTCAACCGGGCGGTCGTCCAACGCCGACAGCAGCAGGAAGTCCGCGGATTCGTGGATGCGATACGACGCCGACGGCAGCTTCGCGGCCATCGCCTGCAGCCAGCGGCCGGCCGCGGCCGTCCAGTACGCATCGCGCACCGCGGGCGTCCACTCGGGCCGTTCGGCCTTGGCGATCTCTTCCCACACCGGCAATGGAAGGCGGGTGTCGCCGTACCACTGCATGTCGACGTCGGCGAACGTGGTCGCTTCTCTGGCCACGGGCGTCGAACCGGCTCCCGGTGCGACGCCGAACAGACTCCGCAATGTTTTCAGCATGGCTCTGCGCCCCCTGCGCTGCGCCGCATGTCGGACCGCATTCTATCGACGCGGCGCGCGGATGCGGGGAACACGGCGCTTGTCCGGCGCGGCCGGCGCGGCCGGCGGGATCGGTGCGGTCGGCTTGGCCGTCGGCCTCGGCCGCACCAGCGGCGCCGAACCCGGCAACTCGAACGGACCGATCAGGCTGTCGATGTCGACATCCTCCAGCGCACCGATATCGACGGTGAAATACCCCTGCGGAATCCGTGCGCGCTGATCTCCGACCGCAAGCTTCGTGCGCAGCGGCGGATCGTAGAGCGTCGTCGGCAAGGCCCAGGGCATCGGGAACGCCGCAGGCGACGGCGGCCGGTTCGCCCCGGCGTTGCGCAGCGGACTGGTCGCGAGCGGACGGAAGTTGCGCTGCGCGATGTCGCGGAAGCCGGGATCGCTTCCGCGCACGGTGCCGGTCCATTCCGGCGGCACCGAAGTCGCGCTGGTCTGCACCCAGTTGCGGGTGCCGGACACGCTGCGCGTCCCGCTCCACGGCTGGGTGACGAAGGGCGCGCACACCGGCGTGTCGGCGGTGGTGTTCTCGCGCAGGATCGCAGGCGCCACACCGCCGGTCTGATGAATCGCGTTGTTATGCATCTCCACGCTGCCCACGCCCAACTGCACGTAGACCGCGGTGCCCGCGCCCGGACGGTCGAAGACGATGGTGTTGCCGACCATGCGCACGCGACCGTCGCTGGCGCCGTTGAGGTCGCCGCCCATGCGGATCGCATTCGGCCATGTCGTCGAGGTGTGGACGATGACGTTGCCGATCAGCTCGGCGTCTTCGCGCTTGGTCGCGCGCGTCCAGCCGCCGGCCTGGGTTTCGCAGTCGGGGCCGATCAGTTCGATCTCCTGATAGACCGATCCTTCGAACCAGTTGTAGTGGATCTCGCTGCGTTCGTGCCGGTCCTTGAGCAGATTGCCGCCATTGCCGCTGTGGACGTAGTTGAAGCGCATGCGGAACACCGATCCCGGATAGGCGATTTCGTCGGACTGCATGTAGATCGGGTGACGGGTCGAACCCGAGCCCGCGTCGTAGATCTCGCTGTATTCGAGCGTGAACGAGCCCGAGTTGAGATCGGCGCCGAGGATGCCGTGCCCCGGGCAGGCGTGGATGACCGCATCGCGCACGGTCACGTCGTGGGCTTCGCTGAACAGGCAGGTATTGGTGCCGCCGCGCACCTCGAAGCCTTCGAACACGACGTGGTTGGACTGCTGGAACTTGATGCTGTGCATGCCGCCCTGGATCGATGGGCGAGTCGCGCCGGCCGCGCGCTTCCAGCGGATGATCACCGGATTGCCGGGCGCGCCACCGTCGTCGTCGTCGACCACCACGCTGCCATAGGTGGCATTGCCGTCGACTTCGACGATATCGCCGGGCGCCAGATTGTTGGCCGTGAACACCGCGGACAGTTGGGTGTATTCGCGACCCGCGGGGCCGACGGTGTAGGTGCGTGCGTAGGCGGGTGAAGCCGCGGACAGCGCGAACATCGCCAACAGCGCTGCGGGCAGCAGGGTTGCGGGGCGCATGCTTGTAAGGAGCATCGCTGCGGACAACGACGCGACGGGCGGCCTGGACATGCTGCGATCTCTCCGACGTGGGACGGTTCCGGTCGGCGCCCCCACGCCGTCTGCACGCTCAGGATCGCACAGCCGCGCCGCGGGTCTGTGAAAACGATCACGCCTCACGAACCACGCGTCACCGTCGCGGCTGCCGGCGCCAACGCACCTCGGGCCGCGCCTCGGAACGTCGCGCCTCAGAGCGTCACGTTCTGGTTCTGCTGTGGATTGCTCTGGGTCTGCGTCTGCGGCACCGGCAACTGCGACAGCGTCCTGGTGTTCTCGACGACCGATTGCAGCACGCCGTCGGTCACCGATTGCGCGGTCCGGCGGCAGGTGTCGGATTTCGGATCGCCGCAGACCAGGATCAGATCGTTACCCTCGTTGATTTTGATGACGTGGTCGATGGTGGGCAATCCGCCCTTGCGCGCGGCGACCATCATCGAAGACGCCAGATTGTCACGCTGGAACTGCTCGGGAAGCGCCTTGTGCAGCGGGTCGAGGGCATCGAGATGACCCATCGCCTGCTTGAACTGGCCATGGTCGCGATGCAGCGGGTCGCTGACCAGGGTCGGGCCGGTGTAGCCGAGCTGCGTGCGCTGCTCGTGTTCGCGGAACAACTCCATGGCGTGCCGCTCCAGGCCGCGGCGTTCCTGCATGATGTCGTGGATTTCCATCTTCATGCTGGGGGCGAGCAGACCGTTGCCGACCAGCCAACCCTTGAACTCGCCGGGATGCTCCGGGATTTCCTTGTCGCGGAACTGGCCGTCCTTGTCCAGCTCCCATTCGTGCGAACTATTTGCGCTGCGACCCACCAGGCGCAGATTGCCGGTGTCGTTGTAGGCATCCAGCACCTGCGCCTTGGTCAACCCCTGCGGATGTTTCTCGCGCAGATCCTGCAGCACGGTCTCGAACGGCACGCGGTGATCGATATCCAGCGCGTCGCGGGTCACCAGCTGACCGGTGACACTGCAGCGGAACAGCGGCACCTCCTGCGTCGAGCCGCTGGGCGCGCACGGCAGCGTGGCCTTGCCCGCGAACATCCCGTCGAGCTGGTGCTCGAACCATTTGTCCTTGACGCGGGTGTCGAACGACAGGTCCGACCGGGTGTTCTTGTCGGTCCACGCCTCGAAGCGGGTGCCCTTGCGCTGCGCCTTGTCGTGCTCCGGATCGAACTCCGGATGCTTGACGGCGTCGTAGCCGATGCGGTCGTTGACCCACTTCTTCCACTGCAGCGATTCCAGGCCATGCTCGGCGACGACCCGTTCTCCGCTTTCGCGCGCGCGGTTGTAGAACGACGGCAACGCGCGCAGATTGGCCACGTCGTTGTAGCCCATGTGCGCTTCGGCCATGTTGCCGACGCCCAGGTCTTGCAGATGCTTCTTCCACGGCACGATGTGGTCGACATCCAGCGCGTCGGCGGTATGCCAGGTGTTGGTCTCGTTGCTGTAGAACAGCATCGCGTTGTCGGTCGTGCCCTTGAGGTGCTGCGGCGACATGTTCTGCTGCGCCCAGTCGTTGCGCATGTACTGCACGGTGGATTCGTAGAAAGCCAACCCGGTGCGCGAGTTCGCGGAATTCCACGCCTTTTGCCGCAGCTCTTCGCCGTGCTGCGTCGGTGCGTACTGGTCCCACTTGGCCAGTACGACCACCTTGCCGTTCCCGAGTTTCTGTTCGAACTCGTTGCCCATGTTCCTTCTCCTTATCCGACCCGGACTTCATCTTAGATCACAGGCACGCGCCTTCCGCACGAGCCGCCTTGCAGTACTTCCGTCGACGAGACTCCGGTCGACGATTCCGTTTCAGGCACCTTTTATCAGGTTCAAGCACCTTTTCAGGCACCTTCACGCAAGCCTCACGGAAAAACGCAATCGAGTCCCGCCTGCGGCCATTGTATCGAAGGACGGCTGGCGGCATGATCGACCCTCTTGCCGAACAGGGAATGTCCGTCATGCCGTCCATCGACCGCAGCACGTCGCGCCCGCTGATCTTCAGCGACCGTCAGGGATTCGACCGGCGCTGGTTCGCGCCGAATCTTCAAGCCGTGTATGTGCCGACCCGCGTCGAGCAGGTGGCCGGCTTCGTCGGCGATGCACTGTCCAGCCATGGCCGCGACGTGAAAATCGCGTCCGGCCGCCACTGCTACGAGAACTTCGTCTACAGCGACGACACCCGCGCGATCATCGACATGTCGGCGCTGAACCAGGTCGGCTTCGACCCGGAACGCAATGCCTTCTTCGTCGATGCCGGCTGCGAGAACTGGACGGTCTACCGCACGCTGTTGAACGGCTTCGGCAAGACGCTTCCGGCCGGCTCGTGCTACTCGGTCGGCGCCGGCGGCCACATCACCGGCGGCGGCTACGGCCTGCTGTCGCGCCTGCACGGACTCACCGTCGATCACCTCAGCGCGGTCGATATCGTGACCTGGGACGCGCAGCGGGGCGAAGCGCGCCTGCGCAATGTCTCCGCCGCCAGCAGCGACCCGGCCGAACGCGATCTGTTCTGGGCGCTGTGCGGCGCCGGCTGCGGCAATTTCGGCGTGATCGTGCGCTATTACTTCGATCAACTGCCGGATGCCCCCGCGCACGCCACACTGTGGACGCTGGCATGGGACTGGGCGGACATGGATCTTCCTGCATTCGGCAACCTGCTCGCCGAATACGCCGGGATGGTCGACACCATGGCCGACAACGACTTCAGTCTGCTGAAGTTGAATCATTCCGCGAACGGCCAGCTCGGCATGATCCTGCAGACGGTCTCACCGCCGGACACCGCTTATCTGCAGCACTGCCGGCGCGCCGACGACAGCATCCGCAGCGCGCAGAAACGTTTCGCCAACATCGCGCCCGCGCGCGCGCTGCTGAAACCGTTCAACGGCCACCCCGGCATGATGCATGCGCTGCCCAGCAGCAGCGATGCGCAGCATCTGACCTATCTCGAAGCGCTGCAGACCTTGAACGGTTCCGGCCCCAACCAGTTCGGCAAATACAAATCGGCCTACATGAAGCAGGCGTTCCCGGCCGACCAGGTGGAAGCGATCCACCACTGGTTGCAGGTCGTGCCCGCGGGCGTGCAGGCGGCCGATATGGCGCAGAGTCTGCTGCAGGTGGACAGTTACGGCGGCGCGATCAACCGTCGCGCTTCCGACGCCACCGCGGTGCCGCAGCGCAGTTCGATCATGAAGCTGCAATACCAGACCTACTGGAACAACGCCGCCGAACCCGGCCAGAGCCATCAGCCGCCGTTCGCCGAACAGGAAGCCGCGCATGTCGGCTGGATCGATACGTTCTACCGTGCGGTGTACGCCGGGTACGGCGGCACGCCGGACCCGGCGCAGGACCGCGACGGCGTGGTCGACGGCTGTTATTTCAACTATCCCGACATCGCGCTGGGTTCGCATCTGGGCGGCGATGTCGATCGTGCGCTGTGGCTCTACTTCCTCGACAACTACCGCGATCGCCCGCGCAATCTGCTGCAGGTGAAGCGGCAATGGGACCCCACGAACGTCTTCCACCACGCGCAGTCGTTGCCGGTGGTGCCGTGAGCGGGCGGCGGGCCGGCGCGCATCGACTCCGCACCGATCGACTCGGCACCGATCGACTCGGCACCGATCGACTCGGCACCGATAGAACCGGCGCCGCATGCGGCATCATGCGCGCTCACACCGACTGGAGCCGCGCATGACCGACTGGACCCGCCTGATCCGCGACGTTGCGGATTTCCCGAAGCCGGGCATCGTGTTCAAGGACATCACTCCGGTACTGGCCGACGCGGAAAGTTTCGCCGCAGCGGTCGAAGCGATGGCCGCGCCCTGGCGCGGGCAAGCCATCGACGCGGTGATCGCCATCGAAGCGCGCGGCTTCATCCTCGGCGCGCCGCTGGCGCAGGCGCTCGGCATCGGCTTCGTGCCCGTGCGCAAACCCGGCAAGCTGCCGGGCCGCACGCTGTCGCAAACCTATGCGTTGGAGTACGGGCAGGACACGCTCGAACTGCACGCCGACGCTCTGCCCGCAGGCGCGCGCGTGCTGCTGGTGGACGACGTGCTGGCCACCGGCGGCACATTGGACGCCGCGCGCGCCCTCGTCGAGCAGTTGGATGCACACATCGTCGGCGCGACGGTATTGATCGAACTGGCCGCACTGGGCGGACGCAGCCGCTGGAACGGCACCGCACCGCTGAAGGCCGCGCTGCTGGTGTGAAGCCTCCCGCGTAGGGCGGGCTCAAGCCCGCCGCAATGGTCGCGACAACTTTTCCTCTGTGGAATCACCGACGCGCCGCAATGGCGGGCTTGAGCCCGCCCTACACATCGATCGATGGTTTCGGAGACGAGCGCGCGACCGGCGCCTCTCTTCGAAGCGCCTGACGTTTACCCTGCGCCCAACGCCGTGCCCAACGCGATGGCCGATCCGGTGAACGGCACCACCAGGTCGTAACCCTTCGGCGGCGGCACGATGGCAGTCGTCGCCGCGGTGCCGAACTGGGTCACGCCCTGCCCCAGGCTGCGGGCGAGATTGTGTCTGCGGCCGCCGAATTCGAACGGCCGACCCTCGACCAGGTGCGCCGTGAAGACGTTGTTGCCGAACAGCATCTGAGCCGATGCGCCAGTCCCGCTTTCGACCGTCGTGCCGATCACCAGGCTGGTGCGGCGGAAGGTGGCGATCCGCTCGCCCTCGGCGAACGAGGCCGGCACATCGAAATCGCCCACCGGCTGTCGCTGCAGGTACAGCGAGAACTCGCCGACGGGATCGAGCGCCAGCGACAGCGCGCCGTTGTCCAGCCCACCGGCCTTGAACGGCGTCGCTGCGAACGTGAAGTGGGCGGTGGTTTCGCCCGGTTCGCCATCGAACAATGTCCCGCCGCGCAACGAACCGTCGAAGCCTGGCAGATGCAGGAAGTAGCCGTAATCGGCGAGGCGTCCATCGTCGGCGCGATAGAAACGGCCAGTGGCGTACCAGGCCACCTCGGCGGGCAATAGTCGGCGCATGGGCAATCCTTTTCAGTGGGGACGGGGCGACCGATCGCGGACATCGGCAATCGTTGTTCCGATGATTCACTTTTTCGTGTGTCAGTTCCATCGCTTCGATGCCTTTCGCATCGATCGTCTGCCGACGCAGCTTCACCGGCCGTCGGCGGGCATGACCGGGACTCATCATCCTTGGTCGGATTCATGGCGCAGGGCGGCCCCATCGGGGTGCGTGATATCCGTTGTGGCGGGCTTGAGCCCGCCCTACGAGCACACCTCGCCTCAGTGGCAATCCCACGAATACATCACCCGACTGAAATCCGCGCGGGCAAGGTCTTCCGGCACGATGAAGAAACCGCCGACCCCCACGTCGCCCCACATCATCTGGTCGTCGCTGTCGAGTTGGAACAACAGTTCGAAACGGTCGTCCGTGCGCGGATCCTGCTGGGTGAAGAACGGATAGCCGCCGATCTTGTGGCCGCCGCGTCCGTTGCGTTCGTACACCGCATCGAACAGCGCATCCGCATCGAGGCGGTGCGTCTTCGCATGGATCTCGATCGCCGCATGGGCGTCGCCGCCCAGCAACCGGTCGAAGCGATGATCGTGGACGCCCAGCGTTTCCGTTCCGGCGCTGAAACGCATGCGCCGCGGCCGCGCGGGATCGTGCGGCAGAGCGTCCGTCGTCGGTACGTCGACCTCACGGGGTTCGGCGCGCGTGTCCGGCCAGTACACCACCCGGAAATTCCGCTGCGCGCTCAAGGCATCGGCGCTCATGCCCGCGTCGAAGTTGGCGCCGTAATAATCGTCGGTCGCGATGAAGAACTGCAGCAGACCGCTTTTCGGATAGCCATCGAGCGACGGCGGCAATTCGGCGAAATCGATCTGCGCCAGCAGATGCAGCCGCGCACCGTCCTCGCCGACGGGATAGTCGCGGCCCTCGGCCCAATACGCGCGCCCGCCGACCTTGCTCGCACGCGGATCGTCTTCGTTCATCGGTTCAAGACGGATATCGGCGCTCGGCCGCCGGGTGGCCTGCAGCGCAGCGTCGTATTTGGCGAGGAAAGCATCCACGTCCGCATCGGCGATGGCTGGCTTCGACGACGGCAGCCGCACCGGCGTACCAGCCATCGGCACGCGCGTGCGGCCGCGATGAACGATCACGCCGACGAGTACGACAGCCGCTAGGAGGAAGAGCCAGATCAGGAAGCGCATGGATTCGGCAGCCATGGGACAGTGGATATATCTTGCCTGAAACAGGGCCAAGGAAATCGACTACGCGGATTCGCTCGCATGTTCGAATCCGGATCCGCGTAGGGCGGGCTCAAGCCCGCCGCAATGGACGCGATGACCGGCAATCATTGGCTTCTTCGATCACCTGAAACATCGCCGATATGCCGAAATGGCGGGCTTGAGCCCGCCCTACGAACGCTTGGCCTTCAATGGCGGCATTCGCTGCGCGCAGCATCACCCGACACGAATCCGATTTGCGCATTGTCCGGTCCGATCGCCCAGTCACGTTGAACCGGAGGTTGTTGTTCCTCAACGATTCAATCGGTTTTTCGACGCATTCCGCACCATCACTCTGGGATATCGACATGATTTCACTCGAAAAATACGCCGAGCTCGCTGCGCTGATGGCCGATACGGCAGGCGATGAGAACAAGGAGTTCGCCATCGCCGCCGAGCACGGGGTGAGCGCCGAAGACTGGACAACATCGAAAGCGGGCTGGACCGCGAAGATGAGCGACCCCACCGACATGGGGAAAACCGCCATGGCCTTCATGCCGCTGTATCAAGCGGCCCAATCGAAAGCGCGGGGCGGCGCCGAGCCGTGCTCACTCGAGACGTACGCGAAGATCCACGCCGAGATGGCGTTCCGCAAGGACCCGCTCGGCAACAAGATCCACTACATGCTGGTGCTGGCCGAGCACGGCATGCCGCAACCGCTGTGGCTGGAGTGCGAAGGCTACTGGACGCCGCGCGCCGGCGCCGACACGATCCTGGGGCAACCCAACCCGCAATTCGACCCGGAGCTGGCGCAGCGCTTCCGTGCGTTGATGCAAGCCGAGGGCGACCGCGTTCTCGGCATCGCCCGCTAGCCCAGGCTCGCGCGAGCGACATCGAGGAATCTATCCGGCCATCCCCGCGCACGCCGCAGGGCCAACTGCGGCGGCGTATCGCAGAGCGCATGACCCGAATGCGCCATCGATCGCTTACGGCCAGCCGCATCGATGGCTTTATTTTTCCGCCGGAACCCGATAAAGATACCGCCCTGCTCTCCACGGAATCGATGAAGCCATGCTCGATCGCGACCAGCTCCATCGAGACGGTTATGCCCTGCTCCGTCGGGCGATCCCACTGGACTGGCTGGACGATCTTCGCGGCGCGTTCGATGCGGGCGTGAAACCATCGGATCAATGGCCCGTACCGCGCGGACCGGACTGGCGGCATTCGTTGCTGGATCTCGATGCGAATGTGCAGGCTGTCTGCCGGCTGCCTCCGTTGCTGGCCGTGGTCGGCGCGTTGATCGGCGAACGCTTTTTTCTCTCGCAGGTGGAGGGCCGCGAACCTTTGGCGGGTGGCGGCCATCAGGGCCTGCACCGCGACCTCTCCGCGCAGCGGCCCGGCGATACGGTGAACGCCCTCGCTTTTTTCGACGACTTCGGCCCCGAGAACGGCGCAACGCGCCTGGTCCCGGGCACTCATCGCCCTGCGCAGGGCGAGCCGCCGCCCAGCGTCGATGACGAGGCGCGGTCCGTGCAGCTCGCTGGCGCCGCAGGCGATATCCTGGTGTTCGATGCCGATCTGTTGCATGCGGGTAGCGTGAACCGGACCGGCGCGCGCCGACGCTCCATCCTGATCACTTATTTCGCCGAGCCTCTCTACGCCGCGCACCTCGAAACGGCCGAGCTCCGCAACATCCGCATGGAGACCAGCGAGCGATTCGATCCGTAGGGCGGGCTCAAGCCCGCCATCGCGATGTATCCGCCTTCCATACGGCGAACGGAGCCATCATTGCGTGCAACACATCGCATCGATGCACGGCTTGTGTGCCCCATTGCGGCGGGCCCGAGTCCGCCCTGCGAGTGTCTTGATCCACCCTGCCCGCTGCTACCATTCCCACCGGCAGTCGACCATCGGTTTCACCCTGTATCCACGACATCAAGGAGGATTCACATGCGACATCATCATCGCGCACTGATCATCGTATCGCTCGCCAGCTGCTCGCTTCAGGCGCTCGCCGCCGACTTTCCGCGTCTGGACCAGGCGCTGCCTGCCAGCGTCGACATCGCAGCGATCCACCCCGTCTTCGATTTCGATGGCGACGGCTGCCTGCCCAGCGCGGGCATCAGCCGGTACGGAGAACAGAACGGCGGCCTGAATCCGTCGGGCAGCATCACTGGCGGTTGCCGCCGGGTCGACTTCATGAACTACAGCAACACCCTGCATCGCTACGCTTGCATCAGCAGCGGCGGCAGTCGCTATTGCGGGCATTTCTTCGCGCTGTACATGCTCAAGGACCAGATCAGCGTCTTCGGTGGAGGGCATCGTCACGATTGGGAGCACGCGGCGGTGTGGACGCGCGACGGCGTGGTCACGCACGCGGGCTACAGCGCGCACGGCAAGCTGTACAACGCTGCGACGGCATCGCTGCCGATGCAGAACGGCCACGTGAAGATCGTCTATCACAAGGATGGCGTCGGCACACACGCTCTGCGCTTCGCCTCGTCGAGCGAAACGGCCGAAAACCCCTACGGCCAGTTCGTGTTGCCCACGCTCACGAGTTGGTACACGCTGCGCGGCGCCAGCCTCGACAACGCGGCGATGCGCAGTCGCCTGAACAGCTTCAACTACGGCTCGGCCACCATTCCGATGAAGGACGCGAACTTCCTCGGCAACCTCAACACGTATCGGCCGACGGGCTATCCGGCATTCACGCAGGCCGCGATCGACGCATCGCTCTAGCGAGCGCTTCACGCACACCGCCGTTCGGCACGTGAGTCCGTAGGGTGGGGTGAGCGCAGCGATGCCCACCATCCCGCCAAATCCGGCGAGGCAAGCATCGAGCGAAGCGAAAAAGCGACGCGGGATGGATTGAAGCGTGAAGGCTGGTCCGGGTGGGCATCACTGCGCTCCCCCCACCCTACGCGCTGGCTGGACTCGGCATCACCGACCAGCGCGGTTCCGCTCATTGCGGCGAGTGCGAATGGATCAGACGGATGGATCGGACGTCGTACACGGGTAGATGAAGGGTGCGTTGCCGGCCGTGGGAGCGATCTCTTTCACGGCGTCGATGCCTCCGGTGAAGCGATTCAGCAGGGGAAGATCCACTTCCGATCGATCTTCATGGATCAGCCGCATCAGGGACTGGGCGCCCGAACACGGGTGCGCTTCGCCGGTTTCCATGAGCAGGAAGCTGCCGATGTACACCGTCCTGTCGGCTTCGATGCGGATCGGAATGTCGAGATCACGGGTCGTCCGCTGGATCAGATAGCCATGCGAGACGACGAAAGCATTGAGCTTGTAATCGCCGGGCCGCAGGCAGAGGCGGAAGATATCCCGCGCAGACCCGTCCTCCTTGATTTCCGCGTTCTGCCCCCAGAGCGACTCGGTCCAATTGGCGCTCGCGATCATGTTGTTCGTGCCGATCTCGCTGGCGCGCTGGAATTCGAGGCTGATGAGCACATGGTTGCCGCGACTCCGCCAGCGTCCCAACGACCCGCCGACACAGCCGACCGGCTCGTCCGATTTTGGCTTTTCGCGGGAGAACATGCCGCCATAGCTGTTGTACGTCTTGAGCTTCGGTTCTTTCGCCTGCGCGTACGAGCAGGCGCCCAGCGAAACGATGAGGATGGCAATGCC
>CBIHKW010000017.1:0-44073 GCA_966203835.1 uncultured Thermomonas sp. | reverse complement strand
TTTATATCAATCGATGTTCGTTGCCCCATGGATCGGGACGGCGTGGGGATTTACTGCGGGCTGTCTGCGGCTGACGGTTTTCTGCAAGGCCGATGAGCGCATTCCATCGGTAGGAATATTGGATATCCAGTACAGGGACAGGTATGGAAACCGCTATTGTCGGCATCGCTTTCCGCTTTCCGGGCGCGAACGATGCCGGGACATTCTGGGCTAATCTCGCGCAGCGCAAGTCGAACGTCACTGAAGTACCCGCCGAGCGCTGGGACTGGCGGGCGCTGTGGGGCGATCCGAAACTGGAACTCAACAAAACGCTCAGCAAATGGGGCGGTTTCATCGAAGATGTCGACGCATTCGACCATCAGTTCTTCGGGTTGCTGCCGAAAGTCGCGCAGAATATGGACCCGCAGCAGCGGATCATGCTGGAACTGGCCTGGTCGTGTCTGGAAGATGCGGGCATCCCGCCGTCGCGGATGCGGGGCAGGAAAGTCGGCGTGCTGGTCGGCGTCTTCAATCACGACTATAAAGAGTTGCAGGAGCGCAGCGACGCTTCCATCGAAGCGCATCAGTCCACCGGCACGGCGACAGCGGTCATCGCCAATCGCATTTCGCACTTCTTCGATTTCCGCGGGCCGAGCATTCCGATCGATACCGCCTGTTCCAGCTCTCTGAACGCCATCCACAGCGCGATGCAATCGTTGGAATACGGCGACTGCGAGATGGCGCTCGCGGGCGGCGTCAATCTGATACTCACCCCCACTCGGCATATTTCATTCTCGAAAATGGGCATGCTTTCGCCCACCGGCACCTGCAAGACCTTCGACGACAGCGCCGATGGTTACGTGCGAGGAGAAGGCGCCGCTCTATTGCTGCTGAAACCCCTGGAAAACGCGCTCTGCGATGGCGATCGCATCCATGGCGTGATCAAAGGCACTGCGGTCAATCATTGCGGTGAAACCTATACGCTCACGTACCCGGCCGCGCGCGCGCAAGCGGATGTGATCGTGACTGCGCACGAACGCGCGAAGGTTCCGGTCGGTACGCTCAACTTCGTCGAGCTTCATGGCACCGGCACACCGAAAGGCGACCCGATCGAATTCGAAGGCCTGCTCCAAGCGTTCTCGACGCTCGCCGAGCGCCAGGGTTCGGCGCTCGGCAAGGGCTATTGCGGCTTGAGTTCGGTGAAAACCAATATCGGCCATCTGGAAGCGGCGGCGGGCGTTGCCGGCGTCATCAAGGTTCTGCTCGCATTCCGGCATCGACAGTTGCCCGGGTTCCAGAATTTCAGCCGGATCAACGCCCGGATCGCACTCGATGATTCGCCGTTCTACGTCGTCGATCAGCTCAGTGCATGGGCGCCGATCGACACCGATACTCCGCTGCGGGCCGGTGTCAGTTCGTTCGGATTCGGCGGCACCAACGCGCATCTGATTCTCGAAGAAGCGCCGCGGGTCGCGATGCCGGCCGTTTCTCGCCGAAAACCTTCGAAACCGCCGTGCCATCTGGTCGCTCTTTCGGCCAAGACTCCGGAGGCGCTGCTTCGTCGGATGCAGGATTTGAATCTCTGGTTGGAGCGCGATGCGGGTACCAGCGCGCTGTCGGATATCAGTCGCGCGCTGCTGATGGAACGCGATCATTTCCAGCACCGTTTCGCATGCGTGGTCGAAAATTTTCAGGCATTGACTGTAGCGCTCGGCGCCGCGATCGTTGGGGCGGCCGCACAGGAGGAAGATGTGGCTGCGCTTTCGGTGGAAGCCGGAAGTGCATTGATGAACGGTCTGAAAAAAGTCAAAAAAACCGCTTATCCGCATGCGCTCGAACAGCTCGCAAGATGCTATCGCGCTGGTGCCGATCTGCCTTGGGAGATGCTGTTCGAAGCGCGCCTTGGGCCGAACCTGCATTTGCCGGGATATCCGTTCGCGCGCGAGCGTTCCTGGATTCCGGAAAATCTCGTCGATCTCGGCGGTTCGTCGTCGCAGACCGCAGCGCGCATGCATCCGCTGTTGCATCGCAATGTCTCGACGCTGGGCAAGCAATGCTTCGCATCCACGTTCATGGGCAATGAATTCTTCCTTGCCGATCATGTCGTCAAGGGCAGTCCGGTGCTGCCGGGGGTGGCGTATCTGGAAATGGCGCGCGCCGCGGTGACGCGCACGCTGGAAGTGAGCGCTCGCTCAGGCCGCGGCACGCGCTGTCGGATTTCCGATGTGATCTGGATGCGGCCGATGGAGGTCGGCGATGCGCCGGTTTCGGTGCATGTGGATCTGTCCGTGACCGGCGATGTCGCCGGTCGAGATGCATCGATGGAAATGCTGGCGTTCCGGATTTCGGAGGCCGCCGAGCACGCAGCGGTTTTCTGTCGTGGGTATGTCGAAATACTGGCCGATGTCGAAGATTCGATGCTCGACGTGGCCGCGATCGAACGGGACTGTGCCGCTGCGATGCATTCTGCCGAGGTCTGCTATCGCACCTTCGCCGGGCTTGGTCTGCAATACGGTCCAGGGCATCGGGCATTGCGCGACCTTCGTTTCGGCGGCTCGCAAGCGCTCGCGACCATCTCATTGCCTGCGCATCTGGCGACGGGGCAGGAAGACTTTGTCGTCCACCCGAGCACGGCCGACGCTGCGCTGCAGGCGGCGGTCGCGTTCGTGGTGGGAATCGATGCGGACGGCGACGCTCGCCCGCATGCGCCTTCGATCCCATTCGCGCTCGACAGTCTTGAGATCAATGGCGGTTTCATCGGCGAGATCCGCGCCTGGGTTCGCTATTCGCCCGGCGACTCGAACGCAGGTGCGATCAGAAAAGTCGATATCGATCTGATCGACTGCATCGGCGGGCGGGCGATCGGCACGACGCGCTTGGCATTCCGCGGTTTGAGCATTCGTCCGCAGGCGAGCGAACTGCCCGCTCAGGGATCGATATCGAAGCCGATCATCGATGCGATCGCTCCACCCGTCGGGTTGGTGGATGCGCTGTATGCGCCGGTCTGGATTCCGCAGGCTGTCGATCCGGCGGAGACGGTGTTCGAATCCCTGTTGCTGGTGGGCGAATCCGCCGATGTCGATGCGCTGGAGTGCGCTTTGCGCGCATCCTCCCGCTTCGCTGCAACAGTGTTCGAGCGTCTGTGTTTCGGCGAGACGGCTGCAGCCAATGCGACGGGGCCATTGCAGGTGAGGCCGGGCGAACTGGCGGATTACGAAGCCGCAGTCGCGGCGTTGATCGCACGCGGCACAAAGCCTGAACGGATCGTACTCGTGTCCGCTCTTGGCGATGCACAGGCGGCGGGCGACGAATCGCGGCGTCTCGCAGTGAGTGGGCGCAGCGTATTCGTATTGGCTAAAGCCTTGTTCCGTGCCGTTAAAACCGCGCGTTTCGTGCATCTGGCGACGCTCGAGCCGATGCAGCCGGAAGTGCTGGGGCTGAGCGGCCTGTACAAGACTTTGAATATCGAAAAACCGAGTTTCAGAGGCCGGGTGGTGCAATGCGACCTGTCGGCTGCGGGCGCGCTCGCGGACATTGTGGCCGATGAATTGTCGACTGCGGACAAGGCCAGCGATGTCCGCTACCTGGCGGGCGTGCGCCAAGTCCGCGCGTTCTCGACGGTGGGGTCGCACAACCTGCCTGTACACGATGCGGCAGCTGGCGACGCGGCCGAATTTCGCGAGAACGGGGTGTATCTGGTTACCGGTGGCATGGGTGCGCTGGGCCTGATTCTGGCCCGTCACTTGTGCGGGCGCCATCGCGCCAGGGTCTATCTGACCGGGCGTTCGGCGCCTTCGGACGCGCAACAATCGATACTCGCCGAACTCTGCGCCTTGGGCGGTCATGCCTCGTACCTGCAGTGCGATGTCGCCGAGCGCGACGATGTGCGGCGTACCGTCGAGACCATTCATGCGGACGGATACCATTTGCATGGTGTTCTGCATTCTGCCGGGGTGATCGAGGACGATTTTCTGCTGCGAAAAAGTGCGGAATCGTTCGCGCGCGTGATCGCGCCGAAGACGCTCGGCAGTTGGAATCTCGATCTTGAGACCCGGGACGAACCGCTCGATCTCTTCGTACTGTTCTCGTCCGTGACCGGTGTGCTGGGTAATGTCGGCCAGTGCGACTATGGCTTCGGCAACGCATTCGAGGATTATTTCGCGCACCAACGGCAGCAGCGCCGGTCGAACGGTGAGCGTGCCGGCAAAACCGTGTCGATCAACTGGCCGTATTGGAAAGACGGCGGTATGCGTCTGGGAGACAAGGAAGAGGAAGCGTTGCGGCGCAGCTTCGGCATCGTGCCCTTGCTCACCGCGCAGGGTCTGGATGTCCTGGCATACGCGCTGAGACAGGCGCAGCCGCAGATCGTGGTCATGCCGGGCGATGTCGCACGGGTTCATGAAGTGCTGGGTGTTGTTTCGGTGCCCGGAAGTTCCATGCCTGAAACCGGTGTCGCGCTCGCCGCATTGGTTCCGTCCCCTGTCGGCGCCATGCAGAAAGTACATGCCGACGATGCATCGACCTGGCATGCGCCTGTGGCGCGTCACCTGACGGCATTGTTCGCAAGCCAATTGGGTATTGCGCCCGAGTTCGAAGCCGATCGTTCGTTCAAGGACTACGGTTTCGATTCGGTAGTGATGATCGACCTGATCGCGGAGATGGAAAAATTCTTTGGAACATTGCCGAAAACACTGTTTTTCGAGTACCAGAATCTCGGCGATCTCACCGCCTATTTCATCGAACACAACCCGGATCACTGCCGCAGGATCGTCCATCCCGAGGCCGCACATCCATCGGCTGCGGCTGTCGCGCCGGTCGAGACGGCTTCCGCGACGCCATCACGCGCTGCGGCGTATGCGGTGCGTCCGGCCGTTGCCGCCGGCGATGCGACGCATGCTCCCGGTTCCCGGCGCGACGATGATGTCGCCATCGTCGGTCTCGCTGGGCGTTATCCCCAGGCCGAAACGCTCGACGAGTTCTGGGAGAATCTCAAACTGGGTCGCGATTGCATCGAGGAAATTCCGCAGGCGCGCAGCGATCTTGCCGGGAAATTCAGATTCCAGTCCGGCGTGGCGGCCCAAGGGAAAAGCTACAGCAAGTGGGGCGGTTTCCTGCGCGATGTCGATCATTTCGATCCGGCATTCTTCAATATTTCTCCGAAGGAAGCGGAGAACATCGATCCGAACGAACGTCTGTTCCTCGAAATCGCCGCGTTGACGATCGAGGACGCCGGCTACACCCCCGAGACCATCGCTATGGCCGATGGCGTGCGCGAACGTCCGGTCGGTGTCTATGTCGGTGTGATGTGGGGCGATTACCAGTTGCACGGTGTGGAAGGGCAGCAGGACGATTGGGTCACGCCGCATTCGTTCTACTGGGCCATCGCCAATCGCGTCTCGCACCAGTTCGATTTTTCCGGCCCGAGCATGGTGGTCGACACTGCATGTTCATCGTCGATCACCGCGATCCATCTTGCCTGCCAAGCGATCCAGCGCGGCGAAATCGATGCGGCGATCGCAGGTGCGGTCAATCTTTCGCTGCACCCGAACAAGTACAACTTGCTGTCGGACATGCATTTTCTGTCGACGGACGGCCGCTGCCGCTCTTTCGGCGCGGGCGGCGACGGTTATGTGCCTGGCGAAGGCGTGGGTGCGGTGCTGCTCAAACCGCTGTCGAAAGCGCGCGAGGATGGCGACCATATCTATGGCATCGTTCGCGGCAGTTCGATCAACCACGGCGGCAAGACGTCCGGCTTCACGGTGCCAAGTCCCAAGCGCCAGGCCGCGCTGGTGCAGGAAGCACTGGCGGTCGCTGGCGTCGATCCGCGCCATCTGAGCTATCTCGAAGCGCATGGTACCGGCACCAGTCTGGGCGATCCGATCGAGATCACAGGCTTGACAAAAGCGTTCGCGCAGAGCGAGCACCGGTACTGCGCGATCGGTTCGGCGAAATCCAATATCGGTCATCTCGAAGCCGCGGCGGGCATCGCTGGTCTGACCAAAGTTCTGTTGCAGATGAAGCATCGAACGCTGGTGCCGTCGATTCATTCCGATGTCATCAATCCCTACATCGATTTCGCGCAAAGCCCGTTTTTCGTGCAGAGCACGCTGCAGCCATGGGCGCGGCCGTCGTTCGTGCGGGAAAATTCGTCGTCGGGACTGTCGCAGCGATACGAATCTCCGAGATTGGCGGGAATCAGCTCGTTCGGTGCCGGCGGAAGCAATGGCCACATCCTCGTCGAAGAGCATGTTTCTGAAGAGCACGTTTCTGAAAAGCACGCTTCTGAGGAGAATTCCGCAACATCACAGCGCGATGCCGATGGTCCTGCGCTGATCGTGTTGTCGGCACGCAAAAGCGTCGCGCTGAAGTCGATGGCGATGCGACTCGCCGATTTCCTCGACAATCATTCGGATGTGTCGCTGCAGGATGTGGCCTATACCCTGCAGATCGGCCGTGTAGGCATGGAATACCGCTTCGCATTCCTGGCTGCAGACGCTTCGGTGGCGATCACTGCATTGCGCGCGTTCGGCGAGCGCGACACGATTGTCGACGGCGCATGGACGGGGCATCGCGACAACCTCAGACGCGACGCTGCCGTGGCGGCGCGGCTGGCCGATAGCGCCGCGGCCATTCCCGCTTTGCTTGCGCGGCGAGAATTCACGCCCTTGGCCGATGCCTGGGTTCATGGCATGGCGGTGGATTGGAAGCAGATGCATGCGCGCGACGCACGACGCAGGGTGTCGTTGCCCGGTTATCCATTCCAGCGCCAGCGTTATTGGGTGAGCAAGCCGGAGCAGGTTGAATCCGTCTCGGTGTTGCATCCGCTGATCGACGCGAATATTTCCACACTGGACGAGCAGACCTTCAGCAAAGTCCTGCGGTCGGAAGAATTCTTGCTGCGCGATCACCGGCTCGGCAGCAATCGCATCCTGCCCGGTGTCGCGTCTCTTGAAATGGCGCTGCAGGCGGGCCGTCTGGCGGGTGGCGGGCGCCACGTCGTTGCGCTGCATGATGTGCATTGGCACAAACCGATGCTTGTGAACGAGTCGCCGCTGCCGGTGCGGATCGGACTGATCCCGGAGCGCGATGGGGTTCGTTTCGACATCTATCGAGAGGATGCACAAGGCGAACGGATCGCTTTCTCGAACGGTTTTCTGGCGCTTGAAGAGCCCGATGCCAGTGCGCGCCGCGCCAGCATCGGCGACAGTCTCGACGTGCAGGCGGTCATGCAACGCTGCATCGCGATCGCGCGTACGGACATCGATGCCGCGTTCGCCGCGATGGGATTCGAATTCGGCGCAAGCTTCCAAGTCTTCGAGACACTCCATTTCAACGACGAAGAAGCGCTCGCGCACCTGCGATTGCCGCAGATTGCGGGAGCTCGCGCAGAGAATTTCATCCTTCACCCGGCGCTGCTCGACGGTGCCATTCGCACCAGTCTCGGCATAGGCGGTCTGGTTTCGGATGCCGGCGCCATTCGTGTTCCTACGCGGATGCGACGTATCGACATCCTTGCTCCGGTCGTCGACCACTGCTTCGTCCATGCGCGCCGTTCTACGGCAGTCTCGGCCGCGCATGCGGAGCAACAGCATTTCGACATCGTGCTCTACGACGAGCGCGGTCAGGCGCTGGTTCGTATCGATCGGTTGACAATCCAGCCGGCACCGCAATTGGCGTTCTCGGCAAGACGCAGCACGCAGGTATCGACCGAAAGGGTCCGCGATACGGCCAGGCTCGATCTGCCTGTCGCTGCGGCGACGTTGCGCGCAACACCGGTGGTGTTGTCGCAAGCCGCGCCCATGCCCAGCCAGGAGGCTTTGCAGACTGCGGCGAACGATTATCTGCTGATGCTGTTGTCCAACGTCACCAAACTGCCGATCAATGAAATAGATCCCGACGCGCCGCTGGAAAATTACGGCATCGATTCGGTCATGATCGCGGCGCTCAATGAATGTCTTGCGCAGACATTCGGCGAGGTTCCCAAGACCTTGTTCTTCGAGTACCAGGAAATCTCCGGAGTTGCCGGGTATCTCGTCGAGCATCATGCAGAACATATCCCGGGACTGATTTCACCGGTGCGGATTCCGTCGCCAACACCGCAGATCGACACCGCTGGCCTTGTCACCGTGACGAAAGCTGCAGCTACGGCGGATTTGCAGGTGCTCATGATCCGGCATCTGGTCACGCTGGTCGGCGAGGTCACCAAGCTTCCGCTGACCGAGATCGACCCACATGCGGCCCTGGAAAACTATGGCATCGATTCGGTGATGATCGTCGCCTTGAACGAACGCCTGGGTGCGACGTTCGGCGACATGCCGAAGACGCTGTTTTTCGAATATCAGGATCTGCATGGTCTGTCCGAGTATTTCCTCGAACAGCACCCGGAACAGATCCGCGCTCTGTCCCCGGATGCAGAGCACGATGTCGGTTCCGGTATACCTGCCACCAGGCCTCCGCCTGCCGTTGCGGTGCGGGAAACCGATGGCATCGATTCCATCGAATCCAAAGCGCCGGTCGCGACCCGCAGCACGGCACGGCCACCGTCGCTCGGGCGCTTCAGTGGGGCGCACCGTGGTGCGCAAGTGCGCGACGATATCGCGATCATCGGCCTCAGCGGCCGGTATCCGGGCGCCAAGGATCTGCATGCGTTCTGGCAGAACCTGTCCGCGGGCCGCGATTCCATCGGCGAAATTCCTGCGACGCGATGGGATCACAGTCGCTTCTTCCATCCCGACCGGACCCACAAAGGCACCGTTTACAGCAAGTGGGGCGGCTTCATCGATGATGTGGATCAGTTCGATGCCGGCTTCTTCAATATCTCTGCTCGCGAAGCCGAAACGCTGGACCCACAGGAACGCCTGTTCCTGCAGACGGCATGGGAATGCGTCGAGGATGCCTGCTACACCCGGCAATCGTTGAAAGGTCTTTCGGTCGGCGTTTTCGTCGGCGTGATGTGGGGCAATTACGCGCTGCTCGATGTCAGCGACGAACAGCTCGAGTCCGGTCGGCCGTGCCCGCCGTTCTCATCGATCGCCAATCGTGTTTCGTATGTGATGAATTTCAGCGGACCGAGCATGGCGGTCGACACCATGTGCTCGTCGTCGCTGACTGCGATCCATCTGTCCAGTCTCGCGATGCAGAACGGCGACTGCGACCTGGCGATCGCGGGCGGCGTCAATCTGATCCTGCACCCGAACAAGTACCAGTTGCTCGCCGGCGGACAGTATCTGTCCACCGACGGTCGCTGCCGGGCGTTCGGCGACGGCGGCGACGGTTACGTGCCGGGCGAAGGCGTCGGTGCGGTGATGCTCAAGCCTCTGCACAAGGCAATCGAAGACGGCGACCATGTCTACGGCGTGATCAAGGCGACCAGTCTCAATCACGGCGGCAAGACCAACGGGTACACGGTTCCGAATCAGGTCGCGCAAACCAATGTCATCGGCAAGGCGCTGCTTCGGGCCGGTTGGGATCCACGCAGCATCGATTACATCGAAGCGCACGGCACCGGCACTTTGCTGGGCGATCCGATCGAAATCGCGGGTCTCTCCAGAGCGTTCGCCGCGGCGACGGTCGATGCCGTGGGTACGGGGGCGACGGCGGATTTCGTTCCGCAGCGGTGCCGCATCGGCTCGGTGAAGTCGAATGTCGGTCATCTCGAATCCGCAGCGGCCATCGCCGGCCTCACCAAGATCCTGCTGCAGTTCCGCCATGGCGCCATCGCGCCGTCGCTGCATTCGAAGACGCTCAATCCGAACATCGATTTCGCGCGCACGCCGTTCCGGGTCGTACAGAGCGAAGAATCCTGGGCGGCGACCGATGCCGATACGCCGCGTCGGGCCGGTCTCAGCTCGTTCGGTGCCGGCGGCGCCAATGCCCATTGTCTGATCGAAGCGTATCCGCGGCGAATCCAATCGCTTGCAGGTGTCGCGCGGCCAGTGTTGTTCGTACTTTCTGCCGACAGCGAGGCACGTCTGGCGCGGTACGTCGAACGCATCATCGATTTCATCGAACGCGGTGGCGACCCGGATGTCGGTCTGGAGATGGCATCGCTGGCGTGGTCGTCGCAGGTGGGGCGCGAAGCGATGGACGAACGCATCGCGGTGGTCGCGTCCAGCGTCGCGGAGTTGCTGGTTGCGCTGCGCGGCTATCGCGCAGGTTCGCCGCCGCCGCATCTGATCCGTGGCTCGCTGCGCAAGCACGGCGAGAAATTGGAATCGATCGTCGATGATGCCGAAAAAAATGCGCTGATCGCTTCGTTGATCGTCGGCGAACGATTGCCGCAGCTCGCGCGTGCCTGGGTATCGATGCTGGACGTCGACTGGTCGCGCCATCGGGACGCGCTGTACCCGGCGGGCGCGGGTGGGGTTCCGCAGCGGATGCCGTTCCCGACGTTGCCGTTCATGACGCAGCGTCATTGGGTGGAGGAGCGTCGGGCGAATTCGGCCGATGCGCTGCACCCGTTGATCGACCGCAATCTTTCAACCCTGTCGATGCAGGCATATCGCAAACGTTTCGATGGTTCCGAGTTCTATCTGCGCGATCACATCGTGCATACCGACCGCGACCGCAGAATCCTGCCGGGCGTGGCCTATCTGGAGATGGCGCGCGCTGCGGGCGATCTTGCCGTGGGCGCGGACTGGCGGGTCGATCGCATCCGCAATCTGCTGTGGATCCAGCCGTTCGAGATCTCCGGCGCAGCGGATGGCCTGACGATCCGCATGAGCGATGCGGATGAGGCATTGGGCTTCGAGATCGTGCGCGACTCCGATGGCGCGGTCTGCGTCGAAGGCGAACTGGGTTTCCGCGAAGCGGATGCGCCCGTCGTCGATGAGTGGCTGGACATCGACGCGCTGCGCGCCGACGGTGTGTTGCTCGAGCCGGGGCGCGACGAAATCTACGCGGCCTTCCATCGCATGGGTTTCCACTATGGACCGGCGTTCCAGGCGACCCGGGCGCGCTATCGCACGGGGCAGGGCGCGTTGACCCATTTGCGCTTGCCAGAACATCTGCGCAGCGGTCTGGGCGAGTACGGTCTGCATCCTTCCTTGCTGGATGCTGCGCTGCGTACGGGTCTGGCGGTCGCTGCCGGCGACGATCGCGCACCTCGGGTGCCGATCGTGCCGTTCGCGCTGGGCGAGTTGGAATTCCGGCATCCCTTGACCGAAGACTGCTACGTCCATGCGGTCGAGGCGGGCGATGCGGCACTCGCTTCCGATGTCGGCGGCGACGCCGCGACATACAAATACGACATCGTGGTGACCGATAGCGACGGGCGCGTGCTGGTGAAGCTGTACGGTTTCGCCGGACGTGCGCTGGTCAAACCGTCGTCCGTTCATGAGCGCGCGTTGCAGTATTTCGGTTACGAATGGGCGCCGGTGGCCATCGAGGACATCGAAGCCGTGGATGTCGGCGAAGCGCAGACCATTTGGGTGGTCGGCACATCGCCGGCGTCGTTGGCTTCCGCATTGCGCGTGCAACTTCCGTCCCGCGACCGGGTTGTTGCGGTCGCGCTCACCGCGTCTGGCGATGCAGCAGTTCATCCCGAAGAAATTCATGCTGCAGAAATTCATGATGCCGCAGTCGATGCAGTCGATGCAGTCGATGCCGTCGACGCCGATTCGCACTTGGCCAGAATCGATCCATATTCCGCAGAAAATGTGCGTAACTTGTTCGAACGCATGCGCGAGCGCGGCCTGCTGCCGACGCGCATCGTCTATTGCGATGCTGCGCCGACGGGTGGCGACAAATTTGCCGAAGATATCAATGCCGAGCGCCTGCATCGGGGCATCCAGGCCGTTCGCCGGTTGTTCACAGCGTCGGAATCGTTCAATCCGGGTGCGAATATTCGTCTGCTGTATGCGTATCTTTCGGATGAGTCGCAGCCGCAACACGATGCGATCTTCGGCTATGCACGGTCGCTGCTGACCATCAATCACCGATTCGAACTGTCGACCCTGCGCTGCGACCGCTTCGATGCGGAAGATTGCGCGCGGATTTTCGCCACGGAACTCGCGACTGGCGCTGGCTTCGGGGGCAACGAAATCGCATATCGCGACGGTCAACGGTTGCGCCGCGGCCTGCACGTGATGGATCTCGGTATTGCAGATGTGGGCGGTAGCGGCAGTGATGTCTCTTTCAAGGATGGCGCCACATATCTGATCACCGGCGGTGCCGGCAAACTCGGTTTGTTGATCGCCGAAAACATTGCCGGGCATTGCCGCGCCAGATTGGTCCTGAGCGGACGCTCGACCGATCCATCCGACAGCCTGCGCAGCGCCATGGAAGCATTGCGCGCGCAGGGCGCGGAAGTGAGCTATCGCAGCGCGAACATCGCGGTTCGCGAGGAATCCGAAGCGCTCATCGCCTGGATCGTGCAGCAGCACGGCAGCCTGCAAGGCGTGATCCATTGCGCCGGTGTCGCCAGCGATCGGCCGATCGTGAGCCTCGACGACGGCGAATTCGCGGAGATGCTGTCGCCGAAGGTCGATGGCCTGATGCATCTGGATCGCGCGACCGCCGATCAGCCGCTGCATTTCTTCGTCAATTTCTCGTCGGTCTCGGCCTTGCTCGGCGATCTGGGCAGTGGCGCTTACGCGGTCGGCAATCGTTTCATGGACAGTCATGCGCTGTGGCGCGATGCGCAGCGCGAACAGGGCCGTCGCAGCGGCCGCAGCCTGTCGATCAACTGGCCGCTGTGGGCGACCGGCGGCATGGAAATCTCCGGTGCCGATGCGTCGGTGTTCGGATTCTCTGGAATGCAGGCGCTTACCGCAAAAGAAGGCCTTGAAGCCTTCGACAGCATCCTGCGTTCCACGCAAGACTGTGTACTGGTGTCCATCGGCGATCCGCAGCGAGTAGCGCGCAGTTTGCGGGTTGGCGAGGCTCGCCACTCGCCTGCGATACCGCTGCAGCCGACAGCAGGAGCGATGGCGCACACGACGCTGTCGGCGGTATCGTCTGCAGCCGCGCGCGCGGTGGCGTCTGCGCCGGCAACCGTTGCTGCGGTTGCGGCTTCCGACGATCTTCAGACGCGGGTGGAGCAATACGTCAGGCAGCGGATGGCGGTGGTCACAAAGACCCGCATCGAGGCGATCGATGCCCACGCCAGCTTCGAGCAGTGCGGCATGGATTCGGTGCTGCTGCTGGAACTGCATGCCGCGCTGCGCAAGGATTTTGCCGAGTTGCCGAAGACCGCGCTGTTCGAGCACGACAGCCCGGCGCGGATGGCGAAATTCATGATCCTCAGCGATGCCGATGCCGCGCGTGCGTGTGTCGGCGAGGCTGCCCCGGCGCCCGTCGAATCCGTGATGCCAACCGCCGCCATCGTGCCTGTCGTGCCGCTGTTGCCGAAAGCGGTCGCCGCCAAGCCATCCTTGCCGCGCTCTGCAGGATTGCCGTTCAAACGCGCAGCCGCATCCGGGCGCGACGATGATGCGATCGCGGTCATCGGCATCGCTGGCGAATTTCCGGCATCGCCGGATCTCGCGCAGTTCTGGATCAATCTACGCGACGGCAACGACTGTCTCACCCGGATTCCGGACGACCGCGGCTTCGCTTCTGCGTTGAATCGCAAACGTTCGCGCTCCGGTCGGCCGATTCCCGACAAGGGCGGCTTCATCGATGCGGTCGATCTGTTCGACGCCAAACTCTTCCGCATGTCGCAGACCGAAGCCGACAAGGCCGATCCGCAGCTGCGCGTGCTGTTGCGCAGCGCATGGCGTGCGGTCGAGGATGCGTCCTACACGCCGGAAAGTCTGTCGGGCGCGCGGGTCGGCGTATTCGTCGGCGCGATGAATGAGGATTTCACCTGGATCACCGCGGAGCTGCAGGCCCGCGCGGCCGACTACATCGGTCCGGGTTCGGTGAGCAGCGAATTGTCGAACCGCTTGTCGTTCCTGTTGAATTTCTGCGGCCCGAGCATCACCGTTTCGACCGCGTGTTCGGCTTCGCTCAGCGCGGTGCATCTGGCCCGGCAGTCGATTCTTTCTGGCGACTGCGACATGGCGCTGGCCGGTGGCGTCAATCTCAGCCTGCATCACAGCAAGTATCAATTGCTGCACGACATGAAAGTGCTGTCGGCCGATGGTCACGAACGGACATTCGACGATGCCGCCAATGGCCTGGTGCCCAGCGAAGGCGCTGGCGTGGTGCTGTTGAAGCGGCTGAGTCGCGCGATCGAGGATGGCGATCACATCCACGGCATCATCCGCGGCTCCAGTATCAGTCATTCCGGCACCGGTGCCGGGCAGTTCCTGCCCAACATCCGGGTGATGGAAGACACCGCCGCACGCTGCATCCGCGACGCAGGCCTCACCGCGGAGGATGTGACCTATCTCGAAACCCATGGCACCGGGACCGAGCTGGGCGACCCGATCGAGCTCAAAGCGCTGGCCAATGCGCTGCGCCAGACCACTGCGACGACGGGCTACTGCGTGATCGGCACCAAGGCCAATATCGGTCACATGGAGGCCGCATCGGGCATCGGTTCGCTCATCAAGGTGATGCTGAGCATGCGCCACGGGCAGATCGCACCGTGCGCCAAACTGCGCAACGTCAATTCGAGCTTCGACCATGCTCAGTCGCCGTTCGTGTTTCCGAACGAGGCCAGGGAATGGCCGCGCAATGCGCGCGGTACGCGCATCGCCGCGATCAATTCGTTCGGGATGGGCGGTTCGAATGCGTTTCTGGTGCTCGAGTCGGCGCCATCCGAATCTGCACCGCATGAATCGGCACCATCTTCATCGGCCCGTAGCAAAGCCATCCAGCAGACGCCTGCGTTGTTCGTGCTGTCGGCGCGCAGCGAAGCAGGGCTTACGGCGTACGCTTCCGCGTTTGCGGACTGTGTGCGCGCACATGTCGATCAAGGCCTGTCGGCGGATCGATTCGCGGATCTTGCGTATTCCACTCAGGTCGGCCGTGTCGCCTGCAACCATCGCCTTGCTGTCGTCGCCGGTGATGCCCGCAGTCTGCTCACGGCACTGGTATCCCGTCTCGACGGCGATGCGCGCCTCTCATCCGGCGTGTATGTCGGCAACAGCGATGATCGACAGGCCGGAGATCTGCTGCAGTTGATCGCAGGCGATGCGGGCAATCACTTTGTCGACACCCTGATCGACGCGCGGCAGATCGACAAGCTCGCGACGCTCTGGGTGCGCGGCGGCAGGATCGATTGGCTGCGACTGCATCGGAACGACAGGCGTCGCCGCATGCCGTTCCCCGGTGTTCCGTTCGAATGGTCGCGCAGCGATCTGCGCAACCTGCTGCCTGCGGAAGCCGATGCATCCCATTCGACGACCTATGAAGTTCTGGCCAACATCGGTTTCGATGAAACCCGGATCGTCATTCCCAACGATGTCATCGAAGCGATCGGCTGGCACCGGCTCGCCGCTCCCTCCGGTGCGACTGTCGGCGATGGATCCGCCATCGACAGCGACGATCATCTTCGCGATTACTGGGTCGATCATCTCGGTGCCGGTGCGGACACTGCGGTCGCGCTGGCGCAGGCGATGTCGCTGGACACCGCGGAACCCAACGATGCCGATACCTCGGAGATGGCCAGAGCAGTCCATTGCGTGTCCGAGCTGGTCGACGAAGAACTGGTGCGCTCGTTGCAGAGCTTCGGCGCCCGTCACGGCATTGCGCTGGAAACGTTGATCACCGCTGCGTGGGCGGTGCTGGTGAATCGGCACAGTAAAGCGCGTTATTCGCAGTTCGGCCTGCTGGGCGCGATGCCGGAGGCGGACGTGCTGTTGCCGGTCAGGATCAGGACCGTGGGCCGCCAGAAGATACTCGAATGGCTGTCCGAGTTGCAGAGCGTTCTGCTGCGCAAGCATCTGCATGCGCCGGCACCCATCGAACGCATCAGCGAATGGGTAGGCGCCGCGCCCTTGTTCGACACCGTGGTGGTCTTCGACCGGGTTCGCGCCGCACGTGAGGTCGGAGTGGAGGATCGCGTGCCGACATCGCTGCTTTCGGAAACGCATCCATCCAATCCGCGTCCGTGCATGGAGCTGGTGGCGGCGGTCGATGGGGACAGCCTGGAACTGAGCCTGATCTATCGGGCGGCTGAGCCCGATTACGGCAACGCCAGCCTGTTGCTGGAGCAGTTCAAGGTGCTGCTGGAAGGTCTCGCTTCCAATCCCGACAAGATGCCGTCCGCGTTGGGCATGCGCACGAAGACGGAAAGTCGCGAGCGGTTCTGGAAAACGATGGAGGCTGCGGTGGAGTGAGGTCTCGGGAAACGCAGGGAAGCGGAACGATCATGGGTGAATGGATGGAGTCGCAATATATGGAGCTGGACCGGATGACGTTGGAAAGAATGGAGTTTGGCAAGAGGGTGTCGAAAACGATCGTGTTGGACCGACTGGAGCTGCAGGCGTCATGAAAGTCTTCGTCACCGGCGGCAACGGCTTCGTTGGATTGAATGTGGTCTCGGCACTGGTTTCTGCGGGGCACGAGGTTGTCGCAATCGTGCGGCCGGGCTCCAATGTCGCCTATCTGGAACCGTTCGGCGCTCGCATCGTCCGCGGCGGGCTCGATGATGTCCAAGCCTTGGGCGAAGCCATGCGCGGCGCCGATGCGGTCATTCATACTGCGGGCAACACCAGTTGCAACCGGCGCGATCTTCCGGAATTGCGGGCAGTGAATGTCGAAGGTACGCGCAACGTGGTCGAGGCTGCGCTTGCGACCGGCATCCGTCGTCTGGTCTACACCAGCACCACTTCGACCATCGGCGCCTACGACGATGAACGTCGTGTCGCGGACGAGACCGTGCCGCTGGGCGGTTATCGCGCCCGCAGCCCGTATGCGGTCACCAAACGCAAGGCCGAGGACATCGTGCTCGCGGCGCGCTTGCGCGGACTGGAGCCAGTGATCCTCAATCCCGCTGAAGTGGTGGGCGCCTACGATTACAACCTGCAGTGGGGGCGGATACTGCTTGCGGCGCATTACGATCAAATGCCGTTCAATCCGCCCGGCGGTGCCAGTTTCTGCAGCGCGGCCGATGTCGGTCGCGCGCATGTCAGCGCGATCGAGCGCGGCAAGCCCGGCGAACGTTATCTGCTGGCCGGCCCCAATCTGCGTTTCTCGCGTTTCATGAGCGTCGTCTCCGAAGTGCTGGGAAAGACATTTTCGATTCCGGGCGGGAGCTACCGCTGGCTCTATGCCAAATCGCTGCTGCAGGAAACATTTCCGCCGCTGGTGCCGGGCAAGCCGCCGGTAGAGCCTTACCGCATGCGGGTGCTCGGATGCACTTATTTCTACGATTCGTCGAAAGCCGAAAAAGAACTGGGATACCGTTCCGCACCGATCGAAGTCATGGTCAAAGACTGCGCGGACTGGTATCGGAACCACGGCTTTTTCGGCTGACGGATTCCGACCGTATCGAATACGCAATTCAACACGATCAAAACGCAGGAGATGTAAACAATGGATTCGAGATCGTTGATCGAACTGGAGCGCAAGCCGTTCAAGGAACGCCTTGCATGCCAGTACGACATGTACATGAAGGAACTGGAAGACGGATTCATGGTCGGCCGGCAGGGCTATGGTCCGGTCGATCGCAGGATGAAGTACAAGGAACTCAACAGCGAAGCCTTCAATGAAGTGCTGATCTTCGGTTCCAACAGCTATCTCGGGTTGTCGAACGATCCATACGTGAAGCGCAAGGTGATCGAAGCGGTCGAACTGTACGGCATCGGCACCGGCGGCTCGCCTGCATTCTCCGGCTACACCAAGCAGCATCGAGATCTGGAACTGCGCCTGGCCAAACTGGCCGAGCACGAGGACGCGGTGTTGCTGCCCGGTGGTTACATGGCCAATCTGTGCTGGGTCACCGGGCTGATGAACCGCAACGACGTTATCGTCTACGACAAGAACAGTCATGCCAGCGTGATCAATGCGATCAAGATGGCCGGCGTGCCGTTCTACACCTTCGATCCCGAGGATCTCGACGGGCTCGATCTGATTTTCCAGCGGATCAAGGCGCGGGCGAAGCCCGGCGTGCAGATCTTCTCGACGGTGGAAGGCGTGCGCTCGATCGATGGCGCCATGATCGATCTGGCGAAGTTCATCGAAGTCTGCCGGCGTCACGATGTCATCACCATCCTCGACGACGCGCATGGCGTCGGCACGGTCGGCAAGACCGGGCGCGGCACCCTCGAACATCTGGGGCTGCTCGGCCAGGTCGATCTGCGCATGTCCACCTGCAGCAAGGCGCTCGGAGCGCAGGGCGCGTTCGTGTCCGGCAGCAAGGAGCATATCTTCCTGCTCCGGAATTTCTCGAGCCCGTATCTGTTCACGTCCGGCCTGGCGCAGCCGACCATCGCCGCGATCTCGGCCGCGCTCGATGTGATGGAGCGCGAGCCCCAGCGCATCGAGGACCTGCGCAACAACGTGCGCTACATGCAGGACCGTCTGGAAGAGGAGGGGATGAAAATCATCCGTGGCGACTCCGGCATCATTCCGGTCTTCTTCGGCGCCGACGGTGCGGTGAGAAAGCTCAACAAGGAGCTCTACCGTCGCGGCCTGTTCGCCAACATCATGGAATACCCGATGGTGCCGCCCGGGCTGGAGCGTCTGCGCCTGTCGGTGATGGCGACGCACACGCGCGAGGAAATCGATATCGCGGTAGATCTGATCGCATCGTCCGCTCGGGAAATGGGAATTCTTTGACCGATTGTCGTCGGATCGCTCGTTATCGAAACAACACCTGGCGAATAAGTCGTCTTCATTTCATGCGCCACATCATGCGCAAAGGTCCAATTCATGGAAATCAATATCAGGATGCTCGAAGCGGTTCTTTCCGCCATCAATGAAATCAAGAGAACCGGATTCACGGTGGATTCCGTGGAGCCGGATTTCTATCTCGGCGGCGATCTCGGCATCGATTCGAGGGAGATGTTCGAGGTCTGGTACGAGCTCGAACAGCGGCTCGGCATCAAGATCGAAGAGTCCGACAAGCGTGACCGTTACACGCTGCACGATGTGGTGAATGTGATCGAACCGCTCGTGGGAGAAAGCGCCATGACGGTCTGAAACATCGCAGGCGGATAGCGAACGATGGCCGACATCATGCTGTCGTATGCCGCACAGTACAGTGACGGCTGCGGCTTGAAAGTTGAGATGGAAGGTGCCCGCATCGTTGTCTTGATGAGGGTCTGGATTCATCGCCATCGAACTCCTGTCCGTAATCAATTGATGCGGCCGCGATTCGGAAGCCATCACCGATACGCGGGTTGCATTGCGGACTGAGCGCGCGCGATGCGAGCGGCATCGTCGCTATCGAACGAAAAGCAAGAACACGGAAGACTGGCGCTGTTCACGAGCGCCGTGTCACGACAAGAGAACAAAGGAAGAATGGATGTCTAGCGGAAATGATTCGGATATCACCAGCCCGGTGGAGATCGACAGGCGCGCGCTCGACAGTGCTGCAGGCCCGCGGTTGCCGCAGGCGTTGATCGATCGCCAGGCCGCATTCTGGCGGAGTGCGCTTGCCGGCGCGCCGACCCTGCTGGAATTGCCGACCGATTACCCGCGGCCACAACGCCAGGATTTCGCCGGCGATACGGTGGAAGTGCGTCTGGACGGCGCGCTGGTCGCTCGGCTGAAAGCGTTGGGCGCACGTCATGACGCGACCCTGCAGACAACGCTGCTGGCGGCATGGGCTGCGGTGCTGGGGCGACTTTCGAATCAGGATGCGGTGGTGATCGGCAGCCCGGTCGACGGCCGTGGACGCGCGGAAATCGAGCCGCTGATCGACTTGTTCGACAACACGGTCGCGTTGCGGATCGACCTCAGCGATACGCCAACGGTGGCCGGCCTGCTCGCGCGCACGAAGCTTCGATTGCTCGAAGCGATGGCGCACCAGGATCTGCCTTTCGATCTGGTGGTGGAAGTGTTGAAGCCGCCGCGGAGTGAGGCGCATGCGCCCTTGTTCCAGACGATGCTGGTATGGCGCGGGCTGGAGCAGGCGCGCCCGATGTCGGAATTGTCGGAATCGGCACAGACCACGGCCATGACCGGGTTCGATCTGACGCTGGAGCTGCAGGAGCATGCGGATGTCGTTGAAGGGAGCCTGACCTACGCGACCTCGCTGTTCGAAAAAGCAACGGCTGAGCGCTACCTCGGGTACTGGTTCCGTCTGCTGCAGGCGATGACCGATGCCGATGCGCAAATCATGGCGAAACTGCCGATCATCGGGCAGGACGAGTCGACGTTGATTCTGGAGACCTGGAACCAGACGGCGCGCGAATTTCCGCAGAATCTTCTGGCGCATCAACGGTTCGAAGCGCAGGTCGAACGCACGCCGGATGCGGTCGCGATCGCATACGAAGAACAGACCGTGAGCTTCGCCGAGTTGAATCGTCGCGCCAATCGTCTGGCCCATCACCTGCGGGTGCAGGGTGTATCGCCGGACGACAGGATCGCGATCTGCGTGGAGCGCAGTCCGGATCTGGTGGTGGCCGTGCTTGGCGTGCTCAAGGCTGGCGCCGCTTATCTTCCGATGGACACCAGCGCACCGCAGGCGCGGTTGCAGTATCTGCTGGAGGACTGCGCACCGAAAGCGCTGGTGACGCATTCGGGAATGCGCGAACGCTTGCCGGCGATGACGTTGCCGACGCTGTGGATGGATACGGATGCCGCGTTGCTGGCGGCGCAGCCGGAGGACAACCTCGACGCCGTGGCCGATGGACTGACCGCATCGCATCTGGCATATGTGATCTATACCTCAGGATCCACCGGCCTGCCGAAAGGCGTGATGGTCGAGCATCGGGGATTGATCCACTACCTGCAGTGGGCACTGGAAGCGTATGCACGCGGCGGCGCGATCGATACGGTCGTGTCGTCGCCGATCGCGTTCGATGCGACCATCACCAGCCTTTACCTGCCGCTGATCAGCGGCGGGCGCGCGAAGCTGGTGCGCGAGGGCGACGAACTGCTGGGTCTGGAGCCTCTGCTGAGGGATTCGCAAAGCTTCGATCTGATCAAGATCACACCGGCGCATTTGTCTGCACTGGGGCAGCGGATCCGCTCGTCGGGCCTGCAGCCTGCCCCGAAATTGTTCGTGGTCGGCGGCGAAGCGCTGCCTGCATCGACGGTCGCATTGTGGAAGGCGCTGTGTCCGGATGCGCGGATCGTCAACGAATACGGTCCGACCGAGACCGTGGTCGGCTGCGTGGTACACGAGGCGGGTGCCGAATCGAGCGGCAATGTGCCGATCGGCCGTCCCATCGCGAACATGACGATCCGCATACTGGATGCGCTGCTGCAGCCGGTGCCGGTGGGTGTGGTCGGCGAAATCTTCATCGGCGGCGCGGGTGTTGCGCGCGGCTATCTCAATCGCCCGGAGTTGACGGCGGAGCGGTTTCTCGAAGACCCGTTCGCGGATGCGGCCGGCGCGAGGATGTACAAGACCGGCGATCTGGCGCGCTGGTTGCCGGACGGCAAGATCGAATATCTGGGTCGCAACGATTTCCAGGTCAAAATCCGCGGCTTCCGAATCGAATTGGGCGAGATCGAAGCCAAGCTCGGTGCATGTTCTGGCGTGCGCGACGCGGTGGTGCTGGCGCGCAGCGACGACGGTGGCGAAAAGCGTCTGGTGGCGTATTACCTTTCGGATGAAGAGGCTGGTGCTGAGCAGCAAGGCATGGTGCTGTTGCGTCAGCAGCTCTCGCAATCGTTGCCGGACTACATGGTGCCTTCCGCTTATGTGCGGATGGCCTCGTGGCCGTTGACCGGCAATGGCAAGATCGAGCGCAATGCCTTGCCCGCACCGGAAGACGATGCCTACACGCGCGGCGCGTACGAGCCTCCGCGCGGCGAAGTGGAGGAATATGTAGCGGCGGTCTGGGCGGAACTGCTGCAAGTCGAGCGCGTGGGCCGTTACGATAATTTCTTCGAACTCGGCGGCCATTCGCTGTTCGCCGTAGTGATGATCGAACGCATGCGCAAACTGAGTCTGCATGTCGATGTCGGAACCCTGTTCACCGCGCCGACGCTGAAGGATTTTGCCGCCAATCTGCAGCAGGATGTGCGCGAAACCGCGGTTCCAGAATGTCTGGTGCCGGACGGCGCAGAGCGCATCGAGCCGGAGATGCTGACGCTGGTGTCCCTGACCCAGGACGAGATCGATACGATCGCCGGTCATGTCGATGGCGGCGCATCGAACATCCAGGACATCTATCCGCTTTCTCCGCTGCAGGAAGGGATCCTGTTCCACTATTGTCTGGAGCAGCGGGAAGATCTCTATCTGAACATCGGGATCATGCCGTTTCCGGATCAGGCCCGCATCGCGGGTTTTCTCGCGGCATTGCGCAAGGTGGTGGAGCGTCACGATATTCTGCGTACGAGCCTGTTCTGGGAGAATCTCTCCGAGCCGGTGCAAGTGGTCCATCGCAAAGCCGAATTCAGCCATGAAGCGCTGACGCTGGATCTGGCGGATGGTCCGATCAAATCGCAGTTGTTCGCGAAGTGCGACCCGTCGCGCTTCCGGATGGATCTGACCCGTGCGCCGCTGTTCCGCTTCTTTTCGGCGCACGATCCGGAGACCGGTCGCTGGCTGTTGATGATCGCGTTCCATCACATCGCGATCGACCACATGTCGCTCGATCTCATCATGGAAGAAGCGGCCATGATCGAGAAGGGGCGCGCATCGGAACTGCCGAAACCGGCGCCATTCCGCAATTACATCTGGCAATCGAAGCTGCAGGCGGATCCGCTCGCCAACGAAGCCTTCTTCACCGCCATGCTGGCGGAGATCGACGAGCCGACCGCGCCGTTCGGTCTGAACGGGATGAACGACGACGGCAGCGATTTCGTCGAGTACAGAAGAATGCTGTCGGCCGATGTGTCCGCAGGCTTGCGGCAGCGTGCGCGGATGCTTGGCGTCAGCGTGGCGGCGATCATGCATCTGGCGTGGGCCATGCTGCTGTCGCGTGCGACCGGAATGGATCGTGTGGTTTTCGGCACGGTGTTGTTCGGTCGCATGGACAGCGGCCAGGATGCGGATCGCGCCCTTGGGCTGTTCATCAATACCTTGCCGATCAGGGTCGATCTGGGTCGCGTCGGCATCGCCGATGCGATCCGCAAGACCCACGAATCGCTGGCGGAATTGCTGCGTTACGAACACGCATCGCTGGCGGATGCGCAGCGCTGCAGCAGCGTGCCGACATCGGTTCCGTTGTTCACGTCCTTGTTCAATTATCTGTACAACGTCGATGCCACGACGTCGGTGTCCGACATTCTGGTCGAGGACATCGAGGGCGGGGAGCGCACGAACTACCCGCTTTCGATCTCGGTCACCGATTCGAGGGATGGATTCGGCTTCATCATCCAGGTGAAACGCGAGGTCGGCGCGGAACGCGTCTTCGATTTCATGCGGAATGCCGTGAGCGGCATCATGGATGCGCTGGATCGCGATCCGGCACTGCTCGTGCAGGAGATCGATATTCTGCCGGACGGCGAACGTTCGCGTTTGCTGTGCGAGTGGAACGATACCGGTCGCGCATATCCGGAACATCTGTGCGTGCATCGGGTATTCGAGATGCAGGCGGAGAAGACGCCGGATGCGGTCGCGATCTCGTACTGCGATCGCGTCCTGACCTATGCCGAACTGAATCTGCGTGCGAATCGACTTGCGCATCGTCTGATCGCGGTCGGTGTCGAGCCGGACGATCGGGTTGCGATCTGCATGGAACGCAGCCTGGACATGGTGATCGGATTCCTGGCGATCCTGAAAGCCGGTGGGGCTTACGTCCCGGTCGATCCCGGTTATCCGCAGGCCCGATTGGAATACCTGCTCCGCGACAGCGGGCCGGTGGCGATCATCGCCGGCGCGGAGCATGCATCCGCCGATTGGCTGGTGTCGGCAGCATTGCCGGTCTTGACGATGCCGTCCGCGATGGAGGACCGCCTTGCGGAGAGCAACGACGGCAACCCGGAAGTAACGGGACTGACCTCCCGCAGTCTGGCGTACGTCATCTACACCTCGGGTTCGACCGGCGAGCCCAAGGGCGTGATGGTCGAGCATCGAAATATTCTTCGATTGACGATCAATAATCACTATGCCCCGGTCGATGCTGCGGACTGCATCGCGCACTGCTCCAATCCCGCATTCGATGCCTCGACCTGGGAAGTCTGGGGAGCCCTGCTCAACGGCGCGCGCGTGCTGGTGCTCGAACCGCAGGTCGTGCTCGACCCGCATGCATTGAATCGTGCGCTGATCGATGGCGGCGCGACCGCGCTATGGATGACCGTGGGTCTGTTCAACGAATATCTGGACACGCTGGCGCCGGCATTCTCGACATTGAAGCATCTGTTGATCGGCGGCGATGCGCTGGATGTGCGCAAGGTCGCGCAGGCCTTGAACAACCCGCAGCGGCCGAAACGTCTCGTCAACGGTTACGGACCGACCGAGACCACGACATTCGCGGCGACGCACGAGATCGGGTCGGCATCCCTGTCCAATCTGGAATCTATGCGCTCGATTCCTATCGGCGCTCCGATCGCCAATACGCGCATCTATCTGCTGGATCCGCAGGGTCGACCGGTGCCGGTCGGCGTCAGCGGCGAGATCCACATCGGCGGCGACGGCGTGGCGCGCGGATATCTGAACCAGCTGGCGCTGACCGCGGAGCGCTTCCTGCGCGATCCTTTCAGCGATGCGCCCGATGCGCGCATGTATCGCACCGGCGACCTCGGTCGCTGGTTGGCCGATGGCAGCATCGAGTTCATGGGTCGCAACGATTTCCAGGTGAAGATCCGCGGCTACCGGATCGAGCTGGGCGAAATCGAAACCCGTTTCGTCGCTTGCCCGGGCATCCGCGAAGCCGTGGTGCTGGCATGCAGCGATACCGCCGGCGAGAAACGTCTCGTGGGCTATTACCTGGCGGACGAAGCGCAGGACTCGGCTTCGCTGCGGCAGCAGTTGTCGCAGTCCTTGCCGGAGTACATGGTGCCTTCGGCGTTCGTGCGCATGGCGGCGTGGCCGTTGACCGCCAACGGCAAACTGGACCGCAAGGCATTGCCGGCGCCCGACGACAACGCATTCGCGCGCACCGCGTACGAAGCGCCGCAGGGTGCGCTGGAAGAAGCGGTGGCCGCAATCTGGTCCTCGTTGCTTCAGGTCGAACAAGTCGGGCGTCGCGACAATTTCTTCGAACTCGGCGGCCATTCCCTGCTGGCCGTGCAAATGGTGTCGCGGCTACGAAAAACGCTCGATATCGAGCTGTCGCTGCGCGAACTCTTCGATGCGCCCACCTTGTCGCATCTGGCCGGACGTCTGGTGAAGGCCGGGAAATCCGAACTGAGCGCGATCCCGGTGGTCGAACGTCAGTCCTGCATGCCGCTGTCGCTGGCGCAGCAGAGATTGTGGTTCCTGACCCAGATCGATGGCGCCAGTGCGGCCTATCACGTCAGCACTGCGCTGCGACTGAGCGGAGATCTTGTCCGTCCCGCGTTGGAGCGCGCGTTGCAGCGGATCGTCGATCGACACGAAGCGCTGCGGGTGGGATTCGTTCTGGTGGACGGACAGCCGATGCAGCGCATCGCGGCGGCGGCGACGCTGGCGCTCGATTTCCAGGATCTTCGTGAACAGGACGATCGCGAGCGCATTGCGCAGGAAACCCGCGCGACGTTCTTCCACAGACCATTCGATCTGCGCGTGGATCTGCCGCTGCGTGTGCAATTGCTGCAGTTGGACGACGGGCTTCACGAGTTGCAGATCCTGATGCACCACATCGTCTCCGACGGTTGGTCGGTCGACATCATGCTCGACGAGATCGGCAGACTGTATGCCGCGGATTTGCGCAGCGAATCCGATCCGCTGGCGCCGCTGCAGATCCAGTATGCCGATTACGCGCAGTGGCAGCGCCAATGGCTGGCCGACGGTCAGTACGCGCGTCAGGCCGCCTTCTGGCAGAAGTCGCTTGCCGGTGCGCCGACGCTGCTGGAATTGCCGGCCGACCGGCCGCGCCCGCTGCATCAGGACTATGCCGGCGATGCACTGGATGTGCATCTGGATGCCGCGCTGACATCGCAGTTGAAGGCCTTGAGTCAACGGCATGGCACGACCTTGTACATGACCTTGCTGGCGAGTTGGGCGGCCGTGCTGGGTCGATTGGCGAACCAGCAGGAAGTGGTGATCGGCAGTCCGGTGGCGGGCCGTAATCGCGCCGAGGTCGAGCCCTTGATCGGCTTCTTCGTCAACACGCTCGCTTTGCGCATCGATCTTGACGGCGAACCGAGCGTGGCGGAGTTGCTGGCCCAGGTCAGAAGTCTTGTGCTGGAAGCGCAGGCGCACCAGGATCTGCCGTTCGACCAGGTGGTGGAAGCGGTGAAGCCGCCGCGCAATACCGGACACGCGCCGATTTTCCAGACCATGTTCGCCTGGCAGAATCTGGGGCCGTCGCGGCTGTCGATGCCGCGCCTGCAAACGACGGAACTGACACCTGAAGCGACCACGGCTGCGGTGGACCTGACCCTGGATATCGGCGAACGCGGCGATGCGGTCGTTGGTCATCTGAATTACGCGACATCCTTGTTCGAACGCGGCACAGCGGAACGTTATCTGGGCTATTGGCTAAGCCTGCTGCGCGCGATGGTCGATGCGCCGTCGAAGCCGGTTTCGCGTCTGCCGATTCTGGGCGATGACGAACGCGCGCGAGTCCTGTATGCATGGAACGACACTGCGCGCGATTATCCGTTGCATCTTTGCGTCCATCAGCTGTTCGAGCAGCAAGCGGCGCGGTCGCCGGAAGCGATCGCACTGGTGCATGGCGATGAACGCATTGCGTATGCCGAACTGAATGCGCGGGCAAACCGTCTGGCGCATCATCTCCGGCAGCTTGGGTTGATGCCGGAACAGCGCGTCGCGATCTGCAGCGGCCGCAGCGTGGCGATGGTCACCGCCGTGCTGGCGGTGCTCAAGGCGGGCGCAGCCTATCTGCCGCTGGATCCCGCGTATCCGCCGGAACGGCTGGCCTATCAGCTCGCCGATGCGCAGGTCGCGCTGTTGCTGGCCGATGATGCGGGCCGCGATGCGCTGGCCGATGCGTTGCGACTGGATACGGCGCCGCCGGTGCTCGATCTGGATGATGAAACGCCGGCCTGGTGGCAGTGTTCCGCGCACGACCCCGATGCGGCGCAGGTCGGTCTGACTGCCGCGCATACGGCGTATGTGATCTATACCTCGGGTTCGACCGGCCTGCCCAAAGGCACGCTGCTTGCCCACAGCGGCGCGACCAACCTGGCCTGCGCCGAGCGCGACCTGCTGGTGCTGGACAGCAACAGTCGCGTGCTGCAGTTCGCGTCCTTCGCGTTCGATGCCTGCGTCTGGGAAATGTTCGCGACGTGGTGCGCGGGGGCGACGCTGGTATTGCCCGCGCCCGGCAAGCGCCTGTTCGAAGGCGGATTGATTCCGCAGCTGTGCGATGACGCGATCACGCATGCGACGCTGCCGCCGGCGTTGCTCAATACTTTGCCGATCGAAGATCTGCCCGACTCGCTGGGGACGATCGTGCTTGCCGGCGAGGCGCCGGAAGGCGCGTTGATCGAAGGTCTGCTCGCGCGGCATCGGGTGGTGAATGCTTACGGCCCGACCGAAGCGACGGTGTGCGCAACGATGTCCGACTGCAGTCCGGGCTGCAATCCGCGGGTGATCGGCGGGCCGCTGCCCAATGCGCGGATTTATGTCCTGGATGATCGTTGCGAGCCTGTGCCGGTGGGCGTGGTCGGCGAGATCTACATCGGCGGCGCCGGTGTGGCGCGCGGCTATCTCAATCGTCCCGAGTTGACCGCAGAACGCTTCCTCGATGATCCCTTCTGCGCCGCGAACGACGCGCGGATGTACCGGACCGGCGATCTCGGCCGCTGGCTGCCCGACGGCACCATCGAGTTCCTCGGTCGCAACGATTTTCAGGTGAAGATCCGCGGTTTCCGGGTCGAGCTTGGCGAGATCGAAGCCAAGCTGTTGGCGCATGCCGGCATGCGCGAGGTGGTCGTGCTGGCGCGCGAGGACAGCCCCGGCGACAAGCGCCTGGTCGCGTATTTCACTGCCGATGCCGTGTTGGATGCGTCGGCTTTGCGCGAAAGTCTGTCGCAGTCGCTGCCGGACTATATGGTGCCTGCCGCATTCGTGCGATTGGATGCGCTGCCGCTGACGCCGAACGGAAAACTCGACCGCAAGTCGCTGCCCGCGCCCGATGCAGGTGCGTTCGCGAGCCGTGCGTACGCGCCGCCGCAGGGACGGGCCGAGGAAATCGTCGCGACGATCTGGCAGGAATTGCTGCGGGTCGAGCGCGTCGGTCGTTACGACAATTTCTTCGAGTTGGGCGGGCATTCGCTGATCGCGGTGACCATGATCGACCGGATGCGCAAGCAGGATCTGCATGCGGACGTCCGCGCCCTGTTCACCGCGTCGAGCTTGATGGGGTTTGCCGAAGGTCTGCAGCAGGACCGGCGCGAGCAGGTCGTGCCGCCGACGATGATTCCGCAAGGCGCCGAGCGGATCGCTCCGGATATGCTGCCGCTGGTGTCCATGACGCAGGCGGAGATCGATGCGGTCGTTGCGCAGATCGAAGGCGGAACTTCGAATATCCAGGATATCTATCCGCTGTCGCCGCTGCAGGAGGGCATCCTGTTCCACCGTCTGCTCGAACAGAGCGGCGATATTTACCATGCTTCCGCGATCCTGACCTTCGCGGACCGGAGCCGCATTGGCGGTTTCCTGGGCGTGCTGCAGAAAGTCGTCGACCGTCACGACATCCTGCGCACGAGCTTCGTCTGGAACGACATCGGCGAGCCCGTGCAGGTCGTGCAACGCAAGGCCGCGTTCGCGCATGAAGCCTTGTCCCTCGATCCCGCGGATGGAGCGGTGCGCGCGCAATTGGCGGCGCAGTACGATCCGTCGCGCTTCCGCATGGATCTGATGCGCGCGCCGCTGTTCCGCTGCTGCTATGCATACGACCCGGCCTCGGATCGCTGGCTGATGTGCGTCGCCTTCCATCATCTGGTGATGGACCACACCAGTCTGGAAGTCATCATGGAAGAGGCGACCCTGATCGAGCAGGGTCGCGAATCCGAGCTGCCGAAGCCGGCGCCGTATCGCAATTACATCTGGCAGGCGAAAGTCCGGGTCGACCTTTCCGCGCACAAGGATTTCTTCAGCGGGATGCTTGTCGATATCGATCAACCGACGACACCGTTCGGTTTGACCGCGATGAACGACGACGGCAGCGCCTTCGTCGAATCCAGACGCACGCTGCCGCTTGAGATGTCCGCGGAGTTGAGGCGACGCGCACGCGAATTGGGCGTGGGCACGGCCGCGATCATGCATCTGGCGTGGGCGTTGGTGCTGGCGCGCGCGACCGGCATGGATCGCGTGGTCTTCGGTACGGTGTTGTTCGGACGCATGGACGGCGGCGAAGATGCCGATCGCGCACTCGGTCTGTTCATCAATACCTTGCCGATCAGAATCGATCTGGATCATGCGGGCGTCGCCGATGCGATCAAACGGACGCATGCGTCCTTGGCCGGACTGTTGCGCTACGAACATGCATCGCTGGCGGTGGCGCAACGCTACAGCGGTCTTCCTGCCTCCGTTCCGCTGTTCACGTCGCTGCTGAACTATCGTTACAGCTCGAATGCGAATTCGTTCAGCGACGATATCGGCATGGAGAACATCGAGGGCGGCGAGCGGACGAATTATCCGCTGACGGTCGCGATCGACGATCTCGGCACGGATTTCGAGATCGGCGTGCAGACGATGCCGTCGGTCGGTGCCGAACGTGTCTGCGACTTCCTGCAGACTTCGTTGTCGGCAATTCTGGCCGCGCTGAAATCCGATGGCGGCACCGCCGTATCCGCCATCGACGTCGTTCCCGATGCGGAATTCAATCGCATCGTCCATGAGTGGAACGAAACGCAGCGCAGTTTCCCGCTCGAACGCTGTGCGCATGAACTGTTCGCAATGGCAGCGAACAACAGACCGGAAGCGAGCGCGCTGGTCTTCGGCGAATCCCGCCTCGCATACGCCGAGCTGAATTCGCGCGCCAACCGGCTTGCGCATTATCTGCAGGGTCAGGGCATCGGCCCCGGTACGCTGGTCGCGGTTTCGCTCGAGCGCGGCATCGAAATGATCGTGGTCTTGCTCGGTGTGCTGAAGGCCGGCGGTGCGTATGTGCCGATGGCCCCGGATGCCCCGGCAGAGCGGGTTGCCTTCATGCTCGCCGATGCTTCGCCGAAGCTGCTGCTTGCGCACGCCGTTGCGCAGCTTCCGGTAGATCTAGAATTTCCTGCGACGGTTCTGGAAACGCTGTGGCCACAACTTGCGCTGCAACCGGATAGCGATCCGCAGATTCCCGGGCTGACATCATCGCACCCGGCCTACGTGATCTACACATCGGGCACTACGGGCTTGCCGAAAGGCGTCGTGGTGTCGCATCGCAATCTGGTCAACTTCTGCCATTGGTGCCAGGACGCAGATTTGTTTTCCGCCGGCGATCGGGTCACGCAATTCGCGCCGTATACCTTCGATGCCTCCGCGGGTGAAATCTTTGCCGGATTGCTGGCCGGAACAGAGCTGCATCTGCTCGATGACGGCACTATCCAGAACCCGCAGCAGCTCCAAGCGTATCTGGTCGCGAACGGCATCCAATTCTCGGCTTTCCCGCCGGCCTATCTGCAGCAGATGGATCCGGATTTCGTTACCGATGGTTTCAAACTCCTGACTGCCGGTTCGGCGCCGACGCCGGAACTGGTCGAGCGCTGGGCGGGGCGCGGTCGATATCTCAACGGCTATGGTCCCACTGAAACGACGATTCTCTCGACCGCGATGGAGCTGTGTGCGGACGAAGCGATCATCACCATCGGTCATCCGATCGCGAACACGCGCGTGTATCTGCTCGATGCGCAGCGCAGGCCCGTGCCCGTCGCGGTGCCGGGCGAAATCTGGATCGGCGGCGAGGGCGTCACCCAGGGCTATTTGAACCGTCCCGAGCTGACCGCGGAAACCTTTCTCGCCGATCCGTTCAGCGACGCACGCAATGCGCGGATGTACAAGACCGGCGACCTGGGCCGACGTTTGCCGGACGGCACCATCGAGTTCTTGGGCCGTAACGACTTCCAGGTGAAGATTCGCGGTTTCCGGATCGAGCTAGGCGAGATCGAAGCCAGGCTCTGCGAGTTCGATGACGTGCGCGAAGCGGTCGTGCTGGCGCGCGAAGACGGCCCGGGCGAAAAGCGATTGGTGGCGTATTACCTCGCCGGGCAGACGGTCGATGTCGCGACCCTGCGGCAGCAGCTTGCGCTCTCGCTGCCGGATTACATGGTGCCCGCGGCCTTCGTACACATGGAGGTCTGGCCATGGACGACGAACGGAAAAATCGACCGCAAGGCCTTGCCTGCGCCGGAAGATGGTGCCTATGCGCGTCGCGCCTACGAGGCGCCGCAGGGCGGTACGGAAACTTCGCTGGCCGGGATCTGGAGCGAACTGTTGCGGGTCGAGAACGTCGGCCGTGACGACAGCTTCTTCGAGTTGGGCGGCCACTCGCTGCTTGCCGTGCAGCTGGTGTCGCGTATCCGGCAAATGCTGGGCATCGAGTTGCCGTTGCGCGCGGTGTTCGAAGCGTCCACCTTGGCGCAGCTGGCTGAGCGCATCGCTAGTGCCGATGCTTCGCAGCTTTCGGCGATCGCCTTGGTCGAGCGGCAGCCCTGCATGCCGCTCTCGTTGGCGCAGCAGCGATTGTGGTTCCTGAGCCAGATCGAAGGCGCCAGTGCGGCCTATCACATGGGCGGCGCGCTGCGTTTGACCGGTACGCTCGACCAGCCGGCATTCGAGCGCGCGTTGCAGCGCGTGATCGACCGTCATGAATCCCTCCGTACCCGGTTCATGTCGGTGGATGGGCAGCCGATGCAGGTCATCGTGACGGGTCCGACATTCGTTGTGCGCCATCACGATCTGCGTGAACGCGAAGATCGCGACAACGCCTGTCGGGCGCTGAGCACATCACTCTTCTCGGAGCCTTTCGATCTTGGCGTCGATCTGCCTCTGCGGGTGCAACTGGTGCATCTGCAAGAAGACGTGTTGGAACTGCATCTGGTCATGCACCATATCGCTTCCGACGGCTGGTCGATCGGAATCCTGATCGACGAACTGAGCCGGTACTACACGGCCGATGTACTGGGTGAACCCGATCCCTTGCCTCCGCTGCCGATCCAATACGTCGATTACGCGCATTGGCAGCAGCGATGGCTGAGCAATGGGCAACTGGCGAAGCAGAGCGCGTTCTGGAAAAGCGCACTTGCCGACGCGCCGACGCTGCTGCAACTGCCGACCGACAGGCCGCGTCCTGCGATGCAGGATTTCAGCGGCGAAGGCTTGAACGTGCGTCTGGACGCGACCCTGACCAGACAGTTGAAGGCATTGTCGCAGCGCCATGGCACCACTCTGTACATGATCTTGCTGGCGAGCTGGGCTGCGGTGCTGAGCCGGCTTTCGAATCAGGACGACGTGGTGATCGGCAGCCCGGTGGCGGGCCGCAATCGCGCGGAAGTCGAACCGCTGATCGGCTTCTTCGTCAACACGCTGGCGATGCGCATCGATCTGAGCGGCGAACCGACGGTCGCGGATCTGCTGGCGAGAACCCGGCATCAGGTGCTCGAAGCACAAGCCCATCAGGATCTGCCCTTCGATCAGGTCGTGGAAGCGGTCAGGCCGCAGCGTACCACTGCGCACACGCCGATCTTCCAGACGATGTTGACCCTCAACAACCAGGACATCGGGCAACTGCGGATGCCGGGGTTGGAGGCGACGGAAGCCGTCATCGATTTCATGGTCGCGCAGTTCGATATCGCACTGGATCTCGCCGAAAGCGAAGGCGAGATCGTTGGCGTCATCAGCTATGCCACGGCGCTGTTCGATCGGGACACCGCGGCGCGTTACGCGCACTGCTGGCAGCTTCTGCTGGTCGCCATGGTCAATGCCGATGGCCAGGCAATCGCAAGACTGCCGATGCTGGACGAAGAAGCGTGGACCTTGTTGCTGGAGAGCTGGAGCGGAACGGTCTGCGATAAGCAGTCCGATCTGTGTCTGCACGAGCGGTTCGAAGCCCAGACAGAGCAGACGCCCGATGCTGTTGCGGTGTTCGACGAGGATGAATCGCTCAGCTACGAGGCATTGAATCGCCGTGCCAATCGGCTTGCCCACCGCTTGATCGCGCTGGGTGTCGGGCCTGATGAGCGCGTCGTCATCTGCTTGCAGCGCGGAATCGAAATGATCGTCTGCCTGCTTGCGGTGCTCAAGGCTGGCGGTGCGTACGTATGGGCCGATCCTGATCTGCCGACGCACCGTATCGATCATCTGCTCGGGGACTGCACGCCGAAGGTGCTGTTGACTCGGATGGATGTGTCGGCGGCACTGCCGGCGCTGATCGATGCATCGACCAGCGTGATGCATCTGGATCAGGAGGATCTTTCGGATGCGTCGAGCGACAATCCCGATGCACGATCATCCGGCCTGACATCGCGCAATCTGGCGTATGTGATCTACACATCGGGCTCCACGGGCGTGCCCAAGGGTGTGCTGATCGAGCATGCGTCCGCTGCGGCCCGGATCAATGATGCGCTCGAGGAGTACGCGCTGACACCGGCGGATCGCTGCATCCAGTTTTCTTCGCTCAGCTTCGACGCTTCGGTGATGCAGATATTCTCCGCGCTCGCGGGAGGCGCGTCGCTGATGGTGAGAGGGCGGACGCTCTGGAGCCCGGATGATGTCGTGGCGATGATCGAACGACATTGCATCACGGTCGCCGATATTCCGCCGAGTTATCTCCAGACGCTGCTCGAACCCGAGGCGCAGCGTCGGATGCCGGATCTGCGCGTTGTCGTGGTTGGTGGCGAAGCGTCGCTGACCGAATCTGTCCGCGGGAAATCGTTCGCGCATACCATCATCAACGAATACGGCCCGACCGAAGCGACGATCACCGCAACCCGGCATGTCATCCGTGCCGATATCGGCGAGTCCGCAACGACGACGTATCTGCCGATCGGCCGGCCGGTCGCCAATACGCGGATCTATCTTCTGGATCGCCACCTGCAGCCGGTGCCGGTCGGCGTCTGCGGCGAGATCCATATCGGCGGCGTCGGTCTGGCGCGCGGTTATCTGAATCGCCCCGAGCAGACTGCGGAACGTTTCCTGGAAGACCCGTTCCACGATGAAGCCGGTGCGCGGATCTACAAGACAGGCGATCTGGCGCGCTGGTCTGCCGATGGCAGCATCGAGTACCTGGGCCGCAATGATTTCCAAGTGAAGATCCGCGGTTTCCGCATCGAACTCGGCGAAATCGAATCCCGGCTGCGCGAAGTCGCCGGCGTACGCGAAACCGCGGTTCTGGCGCGCGAAGATGTTTCCGGCCAGAAGCGACTGGTCGCTTACTATCAAGCGGCAGATGTCCTGGATGTCGCCTCGTTGAAGGAACATCTGGCGCGCTACCTGCCGGACTACATGGTGCCGGCTGCGTTCGTGAGCATGCGCGAATGGCCGATGACGTCGAGCGGTAAGCTCGACCGGAACGCTTTGCCGGTACCGGAAGAGGATGCCTACGCCCGCGGCCTGCACGAGCCGCCGCAGGGCGGGATCGAACGGGCTATCGCCGCGCTGTGGCAGGAACTGTTGGGCCTGGAGCGCGTCGGTCGTCACGACAATTTCTTCGATCTCGGCGGTCACTCGATCCTGCTGCTGCGCATGCTCAGGATGCTGGAAGAGCAGGGGATGCGCCTCACGATTCAGGACGTCTACAAGCTGGGTACGGTGCAGGCGATTGCGGCTTCGGTCGCCTCGTCCGGCTCTGATCCCGTGGCATGGCTGCAGCAACGCGAATGGCCGCACGCGATCGCTGCCGTGGATGGAAAGAAAGTGCTGTGGCTAGCGCCCGCCGACGAGTCGCAGCTGCGCTCGCTGAAAAAGGTCGTCGCACGCAGCGCACCGCAGCAACGGCCGGATCGCATCATCGTCGATCAAAATCCGCTCGCGGCCCGCGATGTTGCGCAGGAACCCGGATTCCACGGACAAAGCAATGCATTGCAGCCGTTGGCGGGTTTCAATCAATCGCTGGCGGATGCGGAGCGGAACATCTGCGATGCAGACATCGTGGATCGCTATGGGTTCAGTGCGATTCAACACGCTTTCCTGCAGTGGGAATATCGCGAAGACCTGCATGTCGTGCCGATTGCCGGTTGGTGGTCGAGCGATGAGCTGCGCAATGCATTCGCAGTGCTTGTTCGCAATCAGGACATGCTGCGTGCGGTCGCTTGTATGGATATCGGTCAATGGCAGGTGCTGGATCCGGATGCGTTCGTTGCCGGGAATGTTCCTGTCGTCGACCTGCGCGGTTTGAAGCAGGCGGATTCCGAAGCGGCTTTCGAAACGATCGCCTCCGATCTCCGTCGGATGAAAACATCGTCCCGGCTGTGTTACGTCGCCGCGATCGTGTCGCGCAGCGATACGGACCACGCATTGGTGCTGTTCGGCGACCATCTCATCTGGGACGGTCAGTCGTTCGATGCGATGGCTGCAGCCATGATCGATGTCATGAGCGGCTGTGCCGAACGGCTATCGAGCGGATATCGCGGATTCGCTGAAGATTGCAGCAAGGCGCGCGATCCGGCCGTGCTGGATCGATTGGCGGCAGATCTGGATGTGGAAGCGGTATCCGCAGCGATGTCGCGTACGACCAAGGCGCTCGCCGCGCTCGCCGCGTTGCCGCCGCAGGTGATCGCCGCAACTCTGCCTCTTGTGCCGGGCGTTACGCCGGCAGAACAGGCGTTCGGCTGGTTCCGTCGACTTGCGCTGCATATCACCGGGCTGGATCGATTCTGCATGGTATTGACGCATCATGGCCGCCAGATCGAAGAACGTACGTATTTCGACGGAGTGGGATTGTTTCTGGACAAAGTGCCGTCGATCGTGGGGAACGACACGTTGTTCGATGCGCCGCTGGCGCGCGTGAATGCGCTTCAGCGTCACGGCATCCGTTACATCGATTGGCAGCGCTCCGGAGATGCGCGCGTGACGGACACGCTTCCAGCCGTCAAGGATGAAATATCGTTCAATTATCAGTCGACGATCGGATTCGATTTCGACAGAAATACCGTGGATTTCGCATCCATATTCAAGAAAATGCGCGGTATTTATGGCATCATCTGCGAGGTTTATGCGGGCGCAGAAAGTATGGACATACTTTTCGCATACAGAGGTCTACATGGAGAGGTTGAAGACGTGAAGTCAATGATAGAGTCAGCGTCCGGCGCGCTTCTCGACATCGGTTCCGATGTCGCTGAACAGAAAAGTGCGAAACAGGAAAGTGCGGAACGGCATGTCAATCAGTCTCCTGCGCAGCTGAACGAGCCGGCCATCGTCGTGGAGGATCTCCGCAAACGTTATTCCGATGTCGATGTCGTCAAGGGCATCAGTTTCAGCGTTCCGAAGGGATCCTGCTTCGGAATCCTCGGTCCGAACGGTGCCGGCAAGACATCCTTGCTCGGCATGATCGAAGGCATCTTGCCGATCAGTTCAGGACGGATCTCCGTGCTCGGTATGGATGTGGCGACACAGATCCGCATGATCCAGCCGAAAGTCGGCGTTCAGCTGCAGCAGAACAATTACTTTCAATTCCTCTCCGTCGAGGAACTGCTCACGTTCTATATGGAACTGCGAGCTGCGACCAGCGGTAAAAAGAAGCTGGAACGGCCGGACAAACTGCTCGACCGCCTCGATCTCGGCGACAAGATGAAGTTCAAGGTGGACGAACTCTCCGGAGGTCAGAAGCAGAGGCTTTCGATCGCGATCGCTCTGCTCGGCGACCCCGAAATCATCTTTCTCGATGAGCCCACTTCCGCGCTCGATCCCCACAGCAGACGTTACGCCTGGGAGTTCATCGAGGAGTTGAAGCAGGACCGTCAGCGCACCATCGTGCTCACCACGCATTACATGGAAGAGGCCGAGCGTCTCTGCGACGAGATCATGATCATGAATCAGGGCGAGATCGTGGATCGCGGCAATCCCGCGTCGCTCATCGCCGCACTCAATGCGAATCAGCAGATCAGGTTCAAGTTCGACAGCGAGGTTCCGGGCGAAGCGCTGGCAAAGGATCTCTCCGCATATGGCGTCGCTACTTGGGACAGTTTTTCCGATTCGCTGCTGGTGAATACCGATGATGTCGCCACCGCGGTCCGCGAAACGATTGCGTTGGCCGAGTCGCGCGGGATCCGCGTTTTCGGTCTCGAAGTCGCTCGCCTGAGCCTCGAAGACGTGTTCCTGAACAAGACCGGCAAAGGATTGAAATCGTGAAAAAGACATTGGCGTTTTTCAAGCTGCGCATGAAGCAGCTGAAATCGGACAAGACCGGTCTGTTCTTTTCCTACGTGTTCCCGGTGCTGCTGTTGTTGGGCATCGGTTATCCGCTGGAGATGATGGGCGGCATGGGCATCAAGGTTTCGTATATCGAAAGCGAGCTCGATGCGGATCAGCGCAAGCTGGTCGGTGTCCTGTCCAAGCATGAGATGGTCGATGCTGTGGTGTATCCCGGTACTCGAATCGAAGCCGAGCGCGCTCTGGAGAATAACGAAATCCAGCATCTGCTCAAGTTCGATCCGGAATCGACGGCGAAGAAACCCGATTTCGATCTCTACAGCAATTCGCTCGAAGAGAACAAGGTCGCGGCTTTCGCACTATCCGACATCCTGCGCAGCACGGTCGCCCGCGATGGCGGGATGGCGCAGATCCGTCAGCACAGCGTCGTCGTGAGCAAGAGCTCATCGTATCTGGCGGTGCTGTTGCCCGGCGTCATCGGCATGACGTTGTTGATCATCGGTCTCGGCGGCTTCGGCGCGGTTCTGATCGAGGAAGAGCATCAAGGGGTTTTCCAGAACCTCAAGACCATCGATATCTCGCCGGTTCCCTTCGTTTCTGGACTGTTCCTGTCGCGGATGCTCGTCGCCTACACGGTCGCCATCGCGATGTTCGCGATCAGCGTAGTGGTGTTCTCGATCCCTGCGATGATCAATTTCCCGCTGTTGATGCTGGTGGTGACCCTCGGTTCGACGACGTTCCTGGGGATGGGGCTGATGGTGTCTTCGTTCAGTCCGTCGGTCGTGGCTTTCAACGGCATCGTGAATGTATTGCAGCTGCCGCTGGTCATTCTCGGCGGGGTGTTCTTCTCGATCACGGCTTTCCCCCAGTGGTTGCAGACGGCTGCCGGAACGTTGCCATTGACCCAGTTCAATTCGGCGCTGCGCGATCTCATGTTCAGCGGAGTAGGTTTCCATAACGCTTCCGAACTCTATCCCGAGTTGATCGGTCTCGCGATCTGGTCGGCCGTGACCCTCTTGCTGGCTCGATGGAAGTTCCGTTGGTGATTTCGTTCTGCGCGCAGTTGGATGCGCAGACAGGCGTGCAACGGATCGCTGCAATGGAAGATATCGAAATGGATTTGAAGACAATGGATGCATTCGACACGTGCGGATCGGTGGCCCGATGCACAGGCACAGCGCATGGAAACGCAATGACTACGATGGTGATGGAATGAACACGAAAGCCTGGTTGTTGGGAATGACGCTTCTGGGCGTCGGTTTGGGCGTGGGGACATGGATCGGGGCGGCCAATCGGCCTGGCCCGGTCGTGCCTTCCTCCAGTTCCGCCGTCGCGTTGACGGTGACCGTGGTCAATGCCGAGAAGCGGGCGTTGAGCGATGCGATTCGCGTTGTGGGCGCCACGCGGAGTCGTGAAGACGTGGTGGTGATTCCGGAACTGACCGGCCTGCGGATCACGCGGGTCGATGCCGAAGTCGGCGATGTCGTGCGTGCCGGGCAGACCCTTGCGTTGCTGGATGGGGAAAGTCTGGGCATCCAGCGCGACGAACTGCGCGCCGAGCTTGCCCGCACCCGCGGCGAATACGATCGCGCGAAGACCCTGGTCGCGACGCAGTTGATCAGTCGCGAGTTCTTCAATCAGAAGCAGGCGGCGTATGAAGTCGCCCGTTCACGGCTGGAGAACGCAGGCTTGAACGTGCAGCGGACGCGGATCGTGGCGCCCGCTTCCGGTCTTGTTTTCAGCCGTACGGCAGCCATCGGCGGTTTGACCGACGGCGACAAGGCGCTGTTCGAGATCGCCAAGGACGGCGTGGTGGAAATGGAGGCCAACGTCCCCGAAGCCATCGTCGGGCGCCTGCGCACGGGCATGCCGGCGAGCGTGGAAGTCGCGGGCAGGGCAACGCCGATCCCCGGCGTGATCCGGCTGATTTCTCCAAGCGTCGACAGCCTCAGTCGCGCGGCCAATGTCCGCATCCGTCTCGAAGCCGGCGAGCCGCTTCCGGTCGGTGCGTTCAGTCAGGCCAGGATCGATGTGGCGGAAGTCGTCGGTTGGGCGGTTCCGCGTTCGGCGCTGCAGCAGGACAGCGTCGGCAGTTATGTCTGGCGCGTCGACGACAAACGGATGGTCAAGCGTCATCCGGTGACGACGACGATGCAGACGCCCGAGATGGTGATCGTCGCCGAAGCGCTCGGCGATATCCGCATCGTCGCCAAGGCCGGGCCGTTTCTGCGCGAGAACGATCAGGTCTCGGTCGCGAAGACCAGTCGCTGATCGCGACGAGCGCTTGCATGCATCCTCCCGCAGCGCCGCGCCGGATTGCGCGGACGCGCCGATCGGGCTCGCATTCCATCGCGAGCCATGACGGCATCATCATCGGATAGAGAGCCTCACCATGTCTTTCAGTTTTTCCACCTGGTCGATCCGCAATCCGATCCCGCCGATCCTGCTGTTCATCATGTTGACGCTGGCAGGCATCGTCGCTTATATCCAGTTGCCCATCACGTCCGTGCCGAACGTCGTCACGCCGGTGGTCACCGTGCTGGCGATCCAGCCCGGCGCCACGCCGACGGAACTGGAAATGGAGACCACACGCAAGATCGAAGCCGCGCTGGCATCGATGCCCGGCGTGCGGAAAGTGTTTTCGACCGTGACCGAAGGCCAGTCGCTGACCCAGGTCGAATTCGATTTCGATATCGATGTCGACCGTGCGATGAACGATACCCGCAACACCATCGCGACGGTGCGCCAGGAGCTGCCGCCGACCGTGCGCGAACCCATCGTTCAGCGCTACGACGACAGCGGTAATCCGATCGCGATCTATACGGTCGAAGCGCCGGAAATGCCGGTCGCCGAACTGAGCTGGTTCATCGACGATGCGCTCAGCCGCGAATTGCTGTCCGTCACGGGCGTGTCGCGCGTGGTGCGCAGCGGCGGCAGCGACCGCGAAATCTCCATCGTGCTCGATCCCTCGCTGCTGTCGGCGCTGGGTGTCACCGCGGCCGACATCAGCCGCCAGCTCTCGGCGACGAATCTCAATATCCCCGGCGGTCGCCTGATGCTCGGCGGCACCGAATATTCGCTGCGCACCATCGGCCGGGCCGGCAGTCTGGAACAACTGGCGCAGACCCGGATCGCGGTCCCCGGCGGCCGCGATGTCAAACTTTCCGACATCGGTACGGTCGCTTATGGCGAGTCCGAGGTGCGCAACATCACGCGCATCGACGGTCGTCCGGCGATCACGTTCACCGTGTTCAAGAATCAGGTCGCCAGCGAAGTCGCCGTCGCCCGTGCGGTCAAGGCGAAGCTGGACGAACTCTCCGCAGAGCGCGACATCAAGTTCAGGGTCGCGTTCTCGCAGATCGAGATCGTCGAGGTCAGCTACCGCTCGACCATGTTCACCTTCCTGGAAGGGGCGATGCTCACGGTGCTGGTGGTGTTCCTGTTCCTCCGCGACTGGCGCGCGACGCTCATCGCCGCGTTAGCGATTCCGCTTTCGATCATCCCCACCTTCCTGGTCATGCAGTGGTTGGGCTTCAGTCTGAACATCATCAGTCTGCTGGCCATTACGCTGGTGACCGGCGTGCTGGTCGACGATGCCATCGTCGAGATCGAGAACATCCATCGACACATGCGCGAAGGCAAGGGGCCGGTGCAGGCTGCGATCGTCGCGTCCGAGGAAATCGGCTTGACGGTGATCGCGACGACGCTGGTGATCTGCGCGGTGTTCGTGCCGGTGAGCTTCATGCCCGGTTTGCCGGGTCAGTTCTTCAAGCAGTTCGGCCTGACCGTGGCGGTGGCCGCGTTCTTCTCGCTGGTGGTCGCACGCTTGCTGACGCCGATGCTCGCATCGCGGCTGCTGCGCGATGGCGGACGCCACGACGACGGGCTCGGGCCGAAAACCGCGCGCTATCTCAGGGCGGTCGAATGGACGCTTAGGCATCGGGTCAAGACGGTCGCGATCGCGCTGGTATGCGTGATCGGTTCGTTCGCGCTGATTCCGCTGATTCCGACCGGTTTCATGCCCTATGACGACTACTCTCTGGCCAGCGTCACGCTTGAGGTGCCGCGCGGCAGCAGCATCGAACAGACCGACGAGGCGGCGCAGAAAGTGATGGCGATTCTGCGCAAGCGGCCGGAGGTCGAGTACGTATTGAGCATCGCGGGCGAGAACAACGGGCCGATCAACAAGGCGCGGATCTACATCAAGCTGGTTCCGCCCGATCAGCGGACGATGAGCGAGCGCGAATTCAGCAATCTGATGTTTCCGGAGATCGCAAAACTTGCGGATATGCGGGTGAATTTCGACAGCTTCTTCGGCAGCAAGGATGTCTCGATCGCGCTGGTCAGCGACGATCCGGTCGCGCTGTCCAAGGCCGCCGACGCGCTCAAGCGCGAGATGCGCGGTATCGCTGGATTGAGCAGCGTCGACAGCAGCGACGGCCAGCAACAGCCCGAGGTCATCGTGACCATGGATGCGGCGAAGGCGGCCGAGTTCGGGATCACCGCGCAGCAGGTCGGCGATGCGATCAGCATTTCGACCATCGGCGACGACAATCCGCGGCTTTCGAAATTCAACCACATGAATCGCGAAATCCCGGTGCGCGTGCGTCTGCCGCGCGATTTCGGCAACGATCTGAGCGTGCTGCAGAACCTCAAATTGCGCACCGCGACCGGCGAGAACGTGCCGCTGTCGTCGGTGGCCCGGCTGAGTTTCGGCATGGGCCCGGCGACCATCGAACGCTACGACCGCCAGCGCCGCATCAATGTCGAAGCCAATCTCAACGGAATCGCGCTCGGCACCGCGCTGGATCAGGTCGACGCATTGCCGGTCATGAAAAAACTGCCTCCGGGCGTGCGCGTGCTCAACACCGGCGACGCCGAGTTCATGGCCGAATTGATGGTCGGCTTCCTCAAGGCGATGGGTGGCGGCCTGTTGTTGGTCTATGCCATTCAGGTGCTGCTGTACAAGGATTGGCTGCAGCCGCTGGCGCGCATGATGGCGTTGCCGCTGTCGATCGGCGGCGCATTCCTGTTCCTCTTCATGTCCGGCATGGAGCTGAGCCTGCCGGCGTTGATCGGCATGCTGATGCTGATGGGCATTGCCGACAAGAACTCGATCCTGCTGGTGGACGCCATGCTGGAACAGATCCGCGAAGGTGTTCCGCGCCACACCGCGATCATCAACGCTTGCCGCATGCGCGTTCGTCCCATCGTGATGACGTCGGTCGCGATGACCGCGGGCATGCTGCCGGTGGCATTCGGCGTCGCCCTGGACTCCGCGTTCCGGGCGCCGATGGCGGTGGCGGTGATCGGTGGCCTGATCTCTTCGACCGCGCTCAGTCTGATCTTCGTGCCGGTGCTGTTCAGCTACGTCCACGATCTGGAGCTGTGGTTCGCGCGCAAATTCCGGCGCAGTCCGCATGACGACGGCGACACTGTGTTGGGCGCGGCCTGATTCCGAGGCCCGCCCGTGCGGGCCTTGCTGAAGCGATCATGCGAAGCGGCAGGAAACCCGGTTTCCTGCCGCTTGCAAAGTCATCGAATACGCCTCAGCGATTAAGGCTCAATCTTCTTCATGACGCGGTTTGTAGGCATCCGTCAGTCTGGATTGCACCTGCGCCGGCACCGGTTCGTAGTGGCTGAAATCCAGCGAATACCGGCCGCGGCCCGCGGTCACCGATTTCAGTTCCGCGGCGTAGCCTTCCAACTCCGACAGCGGCACCTGCGCCTTCACCAGGATTTCGCCGCCGCGCACCGAATCTGTACCGTTGATGCGCGCGCGTTTCGACGACAGGCCACCGCTGATGTCGCCCATGTGCGACTCGGGCGCTGCGACTTCCAGGTCGACGATGGGTTCGAGTACCTGCGGTCTGGCTTTCGAGATGGCATCCAGGAACGCTTTTTTGCCGGCAGCGACGAAGGCGACTTCCTTGCTGTCCACCGGATGATGCTTGCCGTCGTAGACGATCACCCGCACATCCTGGATCGGATAACCGGCGACGGCGCCGCTGGCCAGCACCTGGCGCACGCCTTTCTCCACCGCGGGCATGAATTGCCCGGGGATGGTGCCGCCTTTCACTTCATCCTTGAACTCGAAGCCGGTGCCGCGCGGCAGCGGTTCGATGCGCAGGAACACTTCGCCGAACTGGCCGGCGCCGCCGGTCTGTTTCTTGTGGCGGTGATGGCCTTCGGCATTCGCGCCAACGGTTTCGCGGTAGGCGATGCGCGGCGGCCGGCTGGTCACGTCCACGCCGTAGCGATCCTTCAATCGCTGCAGGTTGATGCGCAGATGCAGGTCGGACAGCCCGCGCACCACGGTCTCGTTGGTTTCGATTTCGTGTTCGACGTGGAAGCAGGGGTCTTCCTCGGACAGTTTGTGCAGGGCGATGGAGAGTTTCTGTTCGTGGCCCTTGCTCGCGGCTTCCACCGCCAGACCGAACATCGGTTTCGGGAATTCCAGCGGCGCGAGATGGATCTGATCCTCGTCGTGACTGTCGTGCAGCACCGCATCGAAATGCAGTTCATCGATCTTGGCGACAGCCGCGATATCGCCGGGAATCGCCTGTGCGATCTCGACGTGATCCTTGCCCTTCATCTTGAACAGATGGGCGACCTTGAACGGTTTCTTGCCGTCGTCGACGAACAACTGCGTGTCTTTCTTCACCGTGCCCTGATACACGCGGAAAATGCCGAGCTTGCCCACGAAGGGGTCGTTGATGATCTTGAACACG